>CALKJV010000098.1 GCA_937995505.1 uncultured Bacteroidia bacterium
GAAGGTGCTTAAGTAGCGGGAAAAGGGTATCTAATTCGGGCCACTCTGTGGCGAGCCGCTGCAGCTGGAGGGCCTGCACTTGCCCTTGTACCCACCAGGTGCCTTGTTCAAGCGTACCTCTACCCGATACTCGCCCTTCTAGACGACCACCAGCTATGCCCTCCAGGTTATGAAGGTTTAGCCGAAGGCTATCCCCTTCCCAAAAAACTGCGCCTCGGAATGCACCTAGCCGCCGCCCTTGCCATTCTACCGTATCTATTGCGACCTCTACCGCCCCCGCTTGGATAGGAGGAAGGGAAGCACGGTCAGAAGAGCCTCCTTCGCTTGTATATCGTAGGGCTGGGAGTCGGAGCTTACCCCGCAACCGCATCGGCGCAGCGGTAGAGTCCCACAAGCGCTGGTAGTGCTCCACTGCCAGGAAGGGCGCCTCTACCCACAGGTCTGCGTAGCGTAGGGTAGCTTCCCGTACGGTAAGCTGGGTAGGAGTTACGCTAAAAGCTAGGGTTGGGATTACCCCACCAGCAAAAGACACCTCCGATAAGGCCCCTTCTCCCCCGAAGCGCCAGCGAGAGCCCTCCCGACAAAACTCCAGTTGGGCCCGCAGAGCGCCTGCGAGAGAGTCTTCTGCTTGAGTAACTCCTAAGGCCGGAAGGAGGGATAAGTTCACCTGCCCTCGCAGCTGACCGATTATCTGGCCACTTCCGAAAGCGTAGCGAAGCTGCCCAGCGACAGAATCGCCTTCACCGCCAAGCCATTGTACTTCTGCAAGCTCCAGGAAGCTCTGCTGGGGACGAGCCGGATCCCATTTGAGTTGACCTTGTGCCCCCAGCTGGTGCACCCGATAGCTTCGTAGAGAGAAAGGTTCCTTGACTTGCAAATGAGCCTGCACTTGGATGCGGGGGAGCTTTCCTCTACCTACGGGCCCTTTTATCTCGCCCTTCGCTTGGAGTGCCCCGCTTAGCGCCTCTATTTCTGGGGGAAGGTTAGGCCAGAGCCCTTTGAGGGCCCGCAAGTCTAAATCCAAATCCTGTACCCGCAGAGAGAGGGTAGGCAGAGCACCGCCCAGGTCAATTCCCCCCTCCAGCTGCGCAGACAGCCCCGCTAAGCGCAGCCGGAGGCCTGAGAGTAGAAGCCAGTCTCGCTCATAGCGCAGCCCTCCTTGCAGACCAAAAGCCTGCGACTCTATCCAGGTGCGGCGCCCCTCCCGCAAACGGTCTATTTTCCCCTCGCCTTGCCCCGCTATCTCCCAGTACTCCGGATGGTACTCTATGGAGGCGGCTAAACGCGCCAGGTGCAGCCGCAGCTCAAACCGAGAAGCTAAATCCAAATACACAAATCGCCCCTCCACAATGCGTAATCGCTCAATAGACCAGGGGGAGCTTTTTCCACTACTGGTGTCGCTGCGTAGCACCGCTTGCCACTGCGAACGGCCCTTCTGGTCATAGCCCCAGTACAAAGTGGGATCTTCTAAGTGTAAGCCGATGATGCGGTAATTTTTCTGTACGAGGGCTTCCCAAAGGTCTAAATCAAGCTGCACACGCTGCGCGGTAAAGAGCGTATCCCCAGCTTGGCTTTGCAGGGTAAAGCCTTGCAGCTGCACCGATAGAGCGGGTAGGTCCCAAATGCGCCCTACCTCTACGGCTTTCAGGGTTATGCGCGCAGAGAAGGACTCGCTGAGGGTCGCTACTACCCAATTCACAATTGCCTGCCGTGAGAAGTAAATAGCCGCTACGACGAGGAGAAGGGCGAGCCCGACACCCAAAAGTACTCCGAGGATAAAGCGCAGGATCCACCGTATCGCTCCCCTCATGGTACGGCAGAGAGGGTATCCTTTGGCCAAGCGGGCGGCTCAAGACAGACTCGCTCAGGCTGCATGACCTCAATAGAGTCTTCGGGCAGATAGTTTTGCAGTACCAGGTAACGCGCAATTGTACGGAAGTGCCCCGCCAAGGAGGGTAGCGCACAGCCTGTCTGCCGGTCCACGAAATAGCGATAGGCTTTAGGCTGGGGGAGCAGCACGCCTAAAAAGATAGCTTCCGGAATGGTAAGCTCATGGGGGGGCTTGGCAAAGTAAAAATGCGCTGCCTCCGTGAGACCATATACCTCAGGTCCCCACTCTACCATGTTGAAGTACAATTCGGCAATGCGCTGCTTAGACAGGAGACCAAACCGCTCAATAAGGGCAGTGAGCAGGACCTCCTCCACTTTGCGGGCTAAAGTCTTTTCGCGAGTTAGGAGGAGGTTTCGCACGAGCTGCATCGTAATGGTACCGGCTCCCCGGCGGAAGCACCGGCAGCGCCAGTTTTCCCACATCGCCTGAAGAAAGCGTTCCTTCTGAAAGCCCTGATGGTAAAAAAAGACCCCGTCTTCGCTGTGGAGTACCGCATGGAGCACATAAGGGGTAATTTGTCGGAAGGTGAGGTAGTTGGGATTTTCAGGGCTGAGGAGCACCTGACGGCTGGAACGGTACGGCTGATAGACGAAACTTTCGCGCAAGAGGAGAGGGCTTCGGCCAGGCCACGCCCGAATAGCAAACCCTTCTGACTGCCAATCAATATCCAATGCTAAGGTCTCGGGAAGGGCCGGATCATACCGCAGACGAAGCGCTAGCGCCGAAGTGCCCTCTAACTGCGCCTGCCCCAATACCGTCCAAAACCCCTCTGGGAAAGCCCGCAAAAAAGCCAGATGGGGCTGACGCGGGGTTGTCAGATATAGCTCCGCCGTAGAATCAGCCTTATTCCATACCAGCCGAAACTCGGCTTGTAAGGGCAGCTGCTGGGGCTGCACTATCAAGCGAAGTGAGTCCAACCCCTCATATCCCCGTACTACCACTCCTGCACTATCATAATGCAGGGGCCTGGAAGCCACTCGCCGATGAAAGGCCTCCCATTTGTATCCCCGCAGCTCTGCGGAAAAGGTTTGGGCGCCTACTTCTACCGACCCAAAGAGACTATCCCACGCCAAAAAAGAACCGCTTGGTAGAAAAAACCGACCAGCCGGACAGGTGAAGCGAATATGGCCTTCCTGTAGGGTACCCGAGCCGGTGAGGCAAAGTGTATCGCGGCACACGCGGGCATACCAGGTTTGGCCTGCTTTGTGCAGCGAAATTGTAGCTTCCAATGGTCCTTCTAATGCCGTCACCGAGAGAGTATCTATGCGCTCCAGCTGGCGCAGAAGTCGCCGGATAGCAGCAAGCGGCAGCTGAGGGGTAGAAAGTAGCTCTGGGGGGGTGGGTTCTTCGGTGGGAGCGTTAGTAGATCGCCAAAGGCGCGCATGCCCCAGAGAGACCTTCCGGCTAGGCCAAAGGGAAACGCTCACTGTATCAGCCTCTAGATGCCAGCCCCCCTTGTCTACGCGCAGCTGATAGAAGGTCCATTCTGACGGATGGTCCCATTGGGCCGCCTCATAGCGTAATCTATCTATCTCATAACGGCTCAGCACTAGCCGAAGGAGCCAAGGCAGCCACCACAAGCGCACAAACCACAATAGGGCAACTCCTGCAAGTAAAACGCCCAAGCCCCACCAGAGGTACTTTCGCGCCTTCACCGCTGCAATATTCCAAAAGGTCCTACCACGAAGTGGGCCTGCCAAGGGAGAGTCAAAACCTTCTGCCAGCCTCTATACATGTCTGCGCTCCAAAATATATCATCGCACACGAGTACCCCACCAGGAGCTAACTTCTCCCACACGATAGAAGCGTAGCGGTAAAGCGCTTCGCCGCGGTGGTCTCCATCCAGGTACACAAGGTCCCAGGAGCCCGGTAAGCGCTGGAGAGCTTCTTCAAAGCGAGCCACATGCTGCTGTACTCGTACGCCAAAGAGTCGAAAGTGTTTAGCGGCCTGCTGAGCCAATCCCGCAGAAGCTTCCACCGTATGCAGCTCGCAGGTAGGGAGCGCAGCCGCTAAATAAAGTGTACTAAGGCCGAGATGGGTACCCAGTTCTAAGGCGCGAGCGGCTCT
>CALKJV010000099.1 GCA_937995505.1 uncultured Bacteroidia bacterium
TTTGCTTGCGACTTACCAGGTAAACAGGGGTAGCTACGGCTTTCTTTCCCATGCCCACGTTCATCCGAGACCAAAGCTTCTTACGAGAGAAATCTAAATCCGAAGCCCCCGCAGCACCTAAGTCGTACAGGGATATAGGTAGCTTTGTCCTCATAGGCTGATCTGTTTTCCGGCGAATATACAGCCTTTTTTAGAGAAAAGGGGTATTTCCAAACAAGCGTGGCTGCGCCGTGGCCCGAACGTCAACCCTAAAAGCCCAGCACAGATAGGCCCTGACCGATTGAGACTATACTCTACCAGCTCCCTGTGAGCCCCAAGGAAGGCAAAATAGGCAGCTGATTGTACCGCCGAGCGGTAATGCGGTCTATGTAAAAGAGGTTGGGGCGATTGTAGACATTGAGCAAGGTGAAGTTCCCTTCTAAGAGAAAAACCTCTCGGATATTCCAGCGGCGCTTGAGGGAAAGGTCTAAGCGATGATATGCGGGCAGACGGGCAGCATTGTAGTTGGGGCTAAGGAGAATAGCCAGCTGCCCTTGCTGGGTTACGTAGGGGGATTGCGAGCCTTGGAGGAGGAGCAGTTTCTCAAAGAAGCCCAGCGTCTGCGTAAAAGGCAGGCCACTGCCGAGGGTCCAGCGCAGAGAAGCTTCCCAGCGGCTCTCCCGCTCACGCCGAGTACGCAGCAGCCCCCCCCACCGATAAGTGCCTACTAAGTTTACCGTATGCCGACGGTCCCAAAGCGGAAAATACGATATACGAAAATCTGTGCGCCGATTGTACTGATAGCTATATGTGCCGTATAGACTCCAGCGCCGGTCTTGATAGCGGAGGGTCGCATCTGCCCCATAGGCATACCCCACCTCTGTAAGGAAAGGAGGGTCTTCTGGAAAGAGCCGCTCTCGGTTGACTATTGTAAGCTGTGTGAAGCGCTTGTACCACCCCTCTAGCATAAGCAGGAAGCTGCCCAGCTGATACTCTCCGCCGAGGGTAGCGTGGTAGGCTTCTTGGAGGGCGTGGCGCAGCTGCTGATTGGCAGCGAGCTCCGGCGCCGTGAGAAATCCCTGAAAGAGAATCACCACATCCCTATCCGATACCGCAGCAACCCAATTTTGCGTATAGCGACCAGCCGCAGCCTGCACGCTCCAACGCGAACCATTGTACTTCGCTCGTAGGCGCGGCTCCACCGAAAAGTAGCCGTATGTATTGTAAAAGTGTATCCGTAAGCTAGGCTCTATAATCCCACGGGTAAAAAATCGGAATCCCCCCGCCTCATCGGGATCCTGCTGACGAAAGACCTTCTGGTAGCGCACAAATCCCGCAAATTCTGTATTACTCTGGCGCTGCTGCGTGATAAAACCCAGAGCATTGGTAAAAAGAAAGTCGGTACTAAACCCTCGCACCTCTACAGCGTAGGCCAGTTCATCGGCGCCAAATAGATACGAGAAGGCAAAGCCGCCATTGAAGCCCCCAATCTCACTGTAACGCGGCCTCACTTCCTGAAAGACGCTAAAAGTATTGGCAAATCGGGTGTAGGCGAAATTGCCCGAGAGGCGCACGCGAGTACCGCTGGGGAGGTTAGAGAAGGTGAAGCCGGCCCCCCACTGATTCCAGTTATTGCGGCCATTGAGGCCGAGGTCTACCTGGTCCGTTTGGCGGAAGCCGAAGAGCTGCAGTTGGTCCGGCCCTCGCCCAAAAGTGACCTTCCCATACAGGTCCTGGAACTGAAACGGCAAAGAGTCGCGCAGGTAGGGGTACAAACGCGGCGTACTTTGCTGGATGTACCCTTGGCGGGCTGAGAGAAGCCACGAGGCATTTTGTGTACCCGGAAGAGGACCTTCTAAGAGACCGCCTGCGACGAGAGGGGTAGTGTATACACGCCCTCCAAACCGCTCAAAGTCTCCCTGCCGCGTCCGAATATCCACTACCGAAGACAACCGCCCCCCGTACTCTGCACCGAAGCCCGCCGAATAGACATTCACTTGCCGAAGAATATCCGTCTCAAACACACTAAAAAGCGACAGCGTATGGAAAGGGCTATAAATAATCGCACCATCTAAGAGGGTAAGGTTTTGGATGGGGGTTCCGCCACGGATGTAGAGCTGGCCGCCCTGGTCACCGGTAAAGACCACCCCTGGCAGGATTTGCAGGTACTGGGCTACATCTGGCGCCCCGAAGCTGGGCAGCTGGAAGATTTGCCGAGGGGTGATGGGCGTTACGGCTACGGTGACGCGCGTGGGGTCTATCTTCGCTGGCGAGAGGCTCTCAATAATCTCCACGGCTTCTAACTCTACCTCGCGGGTAGTTGCTTGGAGCTTGAGGGTCTGGACAGGCTTGCGCTTGTCTAAGGTAACCTCTTGCCAGAGTGTATCTATCCCGATAGCGGTTATGCGTAGGCGATAGGTTCCATACGGCACACCTGTGAAGGAAAAAAGCCCTTCTATATTGGTCAAAGTGCCCCGCTGAAGCGGTAGGAGTAGGACTTGCGCGCCGATGACAGGCTCACCTTCCTTATCAATCACCGAACCCCGTATCGTCCCTTGCGCCCAAACAAGCGCTACCACGCCCACCACATATCGCACCCTGCAAAGGTATACGGAGACCGCCGACCGCAGTTGCAAAATTTGTTCTTACATTTGCCTCGCTCTAAATACCTAATGCCTATGCTACAAAAACTCCTTACCTGGCTTGGCTTAGGCGACCGCCGTAACGGGGATCGCCAAAAGGTCCTACAGAAGCTCTCGGGCTTCCCTGCCATTTCAGAATGGGTACTGGACCCCTATCACACGCAGATACGATTCCGCATCATGCACATGGGGCTGGTTGAGGTCGTTGGGCGCTTCACCCGATTCTCTGCGCAGGTACGGGGTAGCTCTCCGGCCTTTACCGATTTAGCGGCTGAAGTGCAGGTAGAAGTAGATAGCCTCCAGAGCGACATGCTAGCGCGAGACTTGCATCTAAAAAGCGCTGAGTTTTTTGACGCTGAGAAGTATCCTTATATCACCTTCCGCAGTACAGGGGTGCAGTGGCGGCCGCTCAAACGGTTCCTCTTAGAAGGCGACCTCACTATCCGAGACAAGACCCACCGCATTCAGCTGGACGGCGAGCTGAAAGGGCTCGTACTCAAGGACCTCGTAGGACAACCCCGTGTGAGCTTCCACCTCACCGCACAGATAGATCGGCGGGCCTGGGGACTCACCTGGCAAGTAGAGACCCAGGATGGTACCCCGGCTGTAGATAACCTGGTTACATTGGAGATAGACGCCGAGATTACTACACCCGTCGGCATGGAAGCTCTGCGTCAGATGCTGACGCAGATGGGGATGCCTGCTTAAAGATGGCTCTCTTCCGACTGTCAGCGGAGCTAAAAGCGCCCTTCCCGGGCGTGCGCTGGCAGCCCGACTCAGGGAAGATCCTGAGCCGAACCGAAAGCTGGGAGGCCCTCCCAGAGGCTGTGCAAGCGGCAGCCCTCGCTCTACCCTCCTGGGACTTCTTAGAAGTTGAGGGCCACCGCTGGGCTAAACATATCCTCCCCCCAACCGATGGCACCGAAACTTTTTTCCTT
>CALKJV010000100.1 GCA_937995505.1 uncultured Bacteroidia bacterium
CGGCGGATCGTGGCCCTCTTAGATCGGCTCAACCTCCGCCCAGAAATGGACAACCCCGAAAAAATCCTCCAAGATGTGCACCGCGATGTAAGCTTTCGGGGCATCAATCTCTGGATCCTCATCACAGCCACACTGGTCGCCTCTGTGGGTCTCAATGTGAACTCCACCCCCGTTATCATTGGGGCCATGCTGATTTCCCCTCTCTTAGGCCCCATCAATGGGATTGGCGTGAGCTTAGCCATCTACGATATTGCCTTGCTGCGCAAGGCCCTACGTAACTTCGCTGTGGCGGTACTGTTTAGCCTCGCCACTAGCGCAGTGTACTTCGCCCTCACCCCGCTCAAAGAAGCGGGCTCTGAGCTTCTAGCGCGTACGACCCCCACTTTTTGGGATGTGCTGATAGCCTTTTTTGGGGGGCTCTCTGGGATCATTGCAGCGCTTGGCCGAGAACGGCGCACCAATGTCATTGCAGGGGTAGCCATCGCTACGGCGCTCATGCCACCCCTCTGCACCGCCGGTTATGGCATAGGCACCCTCCAACCTAAGTTCTTCATAGGCGCTCTGTACCTTTTCCTCATCAACGCTGTCTTTATTAGCGCCTCAGCTTATCTGACCTTTCAAGTCATCCGCTTTCCCAATGTAGAGTTCAAAGACAAAGCCTACCAACTGCGCATCCGCCGTATCCTGGTGGCAATTGGGCTGCTCACGCTCCTGCCTAGTCTATATGTCGCCTACACGGTGGTGCAAGAGGCTATCCAAGAAGCCCGCATCCGAACCTTCGTAGAGAATGCTTTTTCGGCCTTTCAGGCTACCAATGTCGTGGAGTATAAGCGCCTTAGCCAAAAAAATCCCCCGAAGCTGCGTATAGTTCTAGTAGGGGAGCCATTGGCAGAGGAGCAGATACGCTACCTCCAGCACGAGCTAAACACAACCTACAAGCTGGCAGAATACGAACTGGAGGTCATCCAAGGGGCTAGTAAGCCGGCCCTCCTCCCCGAAGCGGCCCGCCTCTTAGAAGCCACCGAACGGTCTTACTCGGAGCTGCGCCGCTTATCGGATAGCCTAAGGACCCTACAAAATCAGCTACAAGCCTGCCAAAAAACTCTCCAAAGCCAAAAGCAGGAACAAGAGCAGTTAGCCCGAGAAATACGCTCTCTCTTCCCAGAAATAAAGGCCCTGGGCCTACAAAAAGTTATGCTTCTACAACCCCCACAAGCAGCAGACTCCCAGCTCGTGGTGCTCTTACGCTTGCAGCCTAAGAGCCGCTTTTCAGAAGAAGCCCGCCTAAAAGCTTGGCTAAGCCAGCGCACGGGACACACGCAGATTCATATCACTTACTTGCCCTAAAGCACTCAGAATCTCCCTACCAACCCCTACCTTTGTAGCCCAAGATGCTTACTCGCACCCTCCCTACCAATGGGACTTCTACTAGGCTTACAGCCCAAAACTTCGGTGAGTACGTCTTTCACCGCGAGCAGATGCGCCAATATCTTTCGGAAAGTGCCTTAGAGGCGTTGGAGCGGTGGGAGCTCGGCCAATCCATCTCCCCAGAATTAGCTGACGAGATCGCCAACGCTCTACGCAAGTGGGCTACCGAAAGAGGCGCTACACACTATACCCACTGGTTCCATCCCCTAACGGGCCTCATAGCTGAAAAGCACGAAAACTTTTGGGAGGCTTTTCAGGGAAAAGTCCTAAGCGGCTTCAATGGCTCGGAGCTGCTGCAACAAGAGCCCGATGCCTCATCTTTCCCCAGTGGGGGCCTGCGCAGCACCTTTGAAGCTCGCGGCTACACAGCTTGGGATCCCACTTCTCCGCCTTTTATCTACGGCCGTACTTTATGCATACCCTCCGTTTACATCTCTTACAACGGCCAAGCCCTAGACTACAAAACGCCTCTTCTGCGTTCTATTGAGGCCCTCAACCAGGCTTCCCTAAAAGTCGCCTCTCTTTTTTACCGAGGGGTAAGTCGGGTCTTTCCCACCTTAGGCATTGAGCAGGAGTTTTTCCTGATTGAGCAGGCGCTGTATGAGCAGCGGCTAGACCTCATGCTTACAGGGCGTACCCTCGTCGGAGCTCCCTCGCCGCGTGGCCAGCAGTTAGAGGATCACTACTTCGGCGCGATTCCAGAACGGGTGCTCGCCTTTTTTGAGGAGTTAGAGTTAGAGGCCTGGAAACTCGGAATCCCCCTCAAAACCCGCCATAATGAAGTAGCTCCCGCCCAATACGAATGCGCCCCCGTGTTTGAGGAACTCAATATCGCTATTGACCACAACCAGCTGCTCATGGACCTTATTCAGCGCACGGCGCAGCGACATGGCCTCCAAGCCCTCCTGCATGAAAAGCCCTTCGCAGGTATCAACGGCTCTGGCAAGCACAATAACTGGTCGCTCGCTACCGACACCGGCACAAATCTCCTTTCCCCCGGCAAAACCCCTAAGGAAAACCTGCGCTTTTTCGCTATTCTGAGCATTGTACTCCGAGCGGTGCACCGGCACGCCCAGCTGCTCCAAGCAGCCATCGCTACCCCCGGCAACGAACATCGCCTCGGCGGCAACGAAGCCCCACCAGCTATCCTTTCAGTCTTCCTGGGTTCGCAAGTCAGCCAAGCCTTGGAGACCTTAGAGAAAGCCGCAGAACTGCCTAAGCTCTCAGATAAGACGCCCATTTCTCTGCTGGTGCCTCGCCTACCAGCCGTGCTGCGCGACAATACAGACCGCAACCGCACTGCACCATTTGCCTTTACAGGTAGCAAGTTTGAGTTCCGAGCTGTGGGCGCCTCTGCACACTGCGCACCGGCCATGATCGTACTCAACACAGCGGTGGCCGAAGCCATGGAAGACTTCGCTGCGCAAATCGCTGAATACCGCAGCACTCAACTCTCCAAGGAAGCCGCCCTCCTCAAGACTATCCAAAACTTCCTGCAGGAGAGCCGTCCTATCCGCTTTGATGGGAATAACTACGACCCAGCTTGGCACGAAGAAGCCGCTAAACGAGGCCTGCCTACCCGATTCCATATTCCTACTACCCTGCGGGCCTATCTAGCACCCCAAACCCAGCGGTGCTTCCACCGCTTCGGCATCCTCAGTGAAGCCGAACTCCGTGCCCGCTACGAGGTACGCTTAGAACGGTATGTAAAAGCCATTGGAATAGAGCTGCATACCCTCCTAGAGCTGGTGCGTACGAGCATCCTCCCTGCTGCGCTGCGGTATCAAAGCGAGCTCGCCTCGCTCTTAGCCACCCCTGCCCTACAAGGCTATGCTGCCGCCATCGCTCCGGACAAGCTGCCCCAGGAGCAGCTGTTCCTTACCCTGCAAAAGCACATAGAAGGCCTCTGGTACGGCATCCGACAAGCTGAAGCCGCCTGGAAAGAGCTCCAAGATACCCCAGACTTAGAACTTCAAGCTCAGCTCGCCCATGAACGCCTCCGAGACCTCCTCTCTACCCTACGACAGCACGCCGATGCGGTGGAAACCCTCTTGCCCGCAGGTTACTACCCTCTGCCGCGGTATGCAGACCTCCTCTTTCGCTTAGACCCCGCCTGAGTCAGACGTAGCTCTTTCTCTCAAAGAGTCGTACCTTTGCCCCATGGCGAAAAAGAAGGGAAATCGCATCCGAGTCATATTAGAGTGCACAGAGCATGCAGCGAGCGGCTTACCCGGTACTTCCCGCTACCACACTTGGAAAAACCGCAAAAATACCTCGGGCCGCCTAGAACTGCGTAAATATAATCCCATCCTTCGCAAACACACCCTCCATCGCGAAGTCAAATAACCTAAGCTTATGGCGAAAAAGACCGTAGCTACCTTTCGTACAGGGGATAAGAAGGTAGGCCTTACCCGAGTCATTTATCCGGTAAAAGACACCCAAGGCCGACTGCGCTTCCACAAAAAACTTATCTCCACAGACCAGCTGCAGGAGTTTCTCGCGCAGCAGCGGAAAAAATAACCCGCCCCTCCCTTATGCAGCTGTATAGCATTCAGACAGGGTTTTTCGCCCTGGATGGGGGGGCTATGTTCGGCGTAGTGCCGAAGGTCCTATGGCAGAAGCTCATCCCTCCCGACGACCGAAACCGTATCCCCATGGCTATGCGAGCCCTCCTCATCCAGACCGAAAATCGGCTCGTACTGGTAGATGTAGGCGTAGGCCATAAATACACCCCTAAGTTCGCAGACTTGTACGCCATTGACCACAGTACGTACACCTTAGCCCGAGAGCTGGAGAAGCTCGGCTTCTCGGTATCAGACATTACGGATGTAGTGCTTACCCATCTACACTTTGACCATGCAGGGGGGAGCACTCAGCGAATAGGAGAGCAAGTGGTGCCGACCTTTCCTAATGCTCGCTACTATGTGCAGCGCAGCCACTGGGTGTGGGCCCACGCCCCTAACCCACGCGAACGCGCCAGTTTTTTCCCCGAAAACTACGACCCCTTAGAAGCCACAGGCCAGCTTGT
>CALKJV010000101.1 GCA_937995505.1 uncultured Bacteroidia bacterium
ACCAGGCAGGATTCTCTAAAACTAACCGCTGGATGACCGGCGGTGTATGGGTACCGTAATAGCCCATCCCAATGTACGTACGCCAAAGGGCATTCTGAGCCGCCAGCTCCCGCACCTCCGCTAGAAGCTCTGCCTCGCTTATAGCTGGCGGCAGAGACAAGGGAGCATCGCTGGCTATCTCGGCAGGCACTATTTTCTGAGTAAGCTCCTCTAAGCTGCTCACCCCTACCGCATGGAGCATGCGTTCTAACTCTTCGGGTGTGTGGGGCACGTGCCGCTTCACGAAAGGATGCATTGCGCAAAGCTAAACAGAATAGCGGCACCCGACGTGCGAACTGGCGCGGTTTATATTCGCAGAAATGGAGCGGCTTTCGGGAGAGGCTCTTCGGCGGCGGCTTCGGAACTGGCCCTCCTGGAAGGGGCTAGGCGGATGGGCTTTGGTGGCACTCCTATCGGGACTTCCGCAAGCGTATCGCCTCTGGCAGGCCGAAACGCTGCCCTCACTCCAAAACCTCCCCGTAGTGGACGCAGAGAAAGCCGATAGCCTTACGCTCCTGGCCCTGCCGGGCTTCACTCCACGTAAAGTAAGCCGCCTCTTTCGGCTACGCGAAGAGCTGGGCGGCTTCTGGGAACGCGAAGAGCTGGAAGCCCTTTTAGACAGTAGCACTTGGGCGCAGGCTGAGCCCTTCTTGACTGTGCAAGAAAAAAAACCTCCATTCCTCCCGCCCCTCAACCTCAATGCCTTAGACAGTGCGGCCCTCGTAGCAGCCCGACTTTGCCGCCCTTCTGCCGCACGCAGCTTAGTGCGCTTTCGCTATAAGGTGGAGGGCTTTACCTCCTGGGCACAGATTGACTCGCTGTATGCCCTTAACGCCTTAGAGCGGTACCGACTGCGGCGCTATACGGAGTTAGGACCTTATGCCGGCGCTCAGCGCAAGCACACTCCACCAGCCCCCCGTATCCCCGTAGCAGTCGACCTCAACCGAGCTTCTCCAGAAGAGCTGGAGAAGCTCCCAGGCATCGGCCCCAAAAGCGCCGAACGGATAGTGCGTTACCGCGAACGGCTTCGGTACTTTGTCTCGCTGGAACAGCTGCAAGAGGTATGGGGACTTTGTCCAGAAAACCTCCAGAAAGCCCTCCCTCACCTAAAGCTGGGCCCATCCCAGCGAGAACCTATTTCGTTACGGTATGCTCCCGCCGAGAGCCTCGCCGCTCATCCGTACATTTCTTGGCGCCTCGCACGGTACCTGGTGCGACAGCGGCAGAGCTGGGGCGACCGACCCATACCCCCCGAAGTATGGCAAACTTGGCTTCCTGACTCCGTGCGCTCCCGCCTCACTCCATACCTCACTGGCGAGTAAATTTGCCCCCATGCTATTAGAAACTGAGCTGCGCCGCACCATCCGAGAGATACCCGACTTTCCGCAAAAAGGCGTTGTTTTTAAAGACATCACCCCCATTTTTTTGCGGCCGAGGCTCGTAGAGCGCTGCGTAGAGGAGTTAGCGAGGCACTTTCGGGTCCGCGATGTGAATAAAGTAGTGGGGATTGAAAGTCGGGGGTTTCTACTCGGGCCTATGATCGCTCAGCAGCTGGGCGCAGGCTTCGCTATCGTACGTAAGAAAGGTAAGCTACCCGAAATCGCCGCCAGCATCTCGTACGAATTAGAGTATGGCTCTGCCACGATTGAGATGGCAAAGGATGCTGTGCAACCCGGCGACCGAGTGCTTATCCATGATGACCTTTTAGCGACGGGAGGTACTGCCGCCGCAGCCGCTCAGCTGGTAAAGCAGATAGGGGCGCAAGTGGTGGGGTTTTCTTTCCTTATTGTGCTGGAGGAGCTGGGTGGCCGTAAAGCCTTAGAGCCTTTTGAAGCGCCCATCGTACACCTTCTCTCCTATCCCCGCTAAAGGTTCACTGGCAGAGCCTATTTCGAGGGGAAAGTGACACCGGTAGCTATTCTCATAGTCTCCGCGGAGGCGGTTCGTCCTCTGCGGGGGCAGATACTGCGGCCTGGCCTACCCCCAGAAGCGGCGCACTTTCCTGGCGACACAGAGCCGACCACCTGGCATTTCGCTGCGTATACGAGAGAGGGCGAGATTGTAGGGGTAGCTTCTTTCTTTCAGGAAGGCTATCCGGCCTGGGCCCACCTCTCCGGCATCTATCGGCTGCGCGGGATGGCCACGCATACGCAGTTTCAGCGCAGGCAAGGGATTGGCAGCCAGCTTCTTCAGACGGCTCTCCGCTTTCTCCAACGGCAAGGCGTACCCCTCGTATGGTGCTACGCCCGAACTGAAGCCGTACCCTTCTATGCAAAGCAGGGCTTTAGGCGCTGGGAAGCTGCGGGCATAATAGACATACCCGGCGTGGGGCCCCATGAGGTTTGGTACTACCCTCTCGCAAAAGGCACAGCCGAAAGGGGTGTATAGAGGCCATTGAGGTATTTGTGCCAGCCTGCGCGGGCTATCATAGCAGCGTTATCCATGCAGTACTCTAAGGGGGCTAAGTAAAGGGTCAGCCCCGCTTTTTGTGCATGCTGCTGCAGTAGAGTTCGGAAGCGGGCGTTTGCCGCTACGCCGCCAACTAGGCCCACTCTGGGTATCCGAAAAGCCGCTGCGGCTGCTACAAGCTTCTCTACCGCATAGGAAAATACCGCCTCTTGCCAACTTGCGCAAAGGTCTTCCACGGAAAGCCCAGGCTGCTGCCGCCGAGCGTATAGGAAGGCCGTTTTGAGCCCACTAAAGCTAAAATCCCAAGCCTTCTCGGTATGGGGACGAGGGAAAGCATACGCAGTAGGGTCGCCCTGGCTGGCAAGCCGCTCTATCTCAGGGCCCCCTGGATATGGCAGCCCCAGGGAAGCTGCGACCTTATCAAAAGCTTCTCCTATGGCGTCGTCAATCGTACGCCCAAGTACTTCTAAGGCAAGCGGATGCTGCACCCGAAAGAGATGCGTATGCCCCCCGGTAGCCACAAGCACGAGCAAGGGATAAGTTATCGGTTCAGGGGCGAGCTCCAGGGAGGCCACATGCGCCTCTAAGTGATGCACACCGATGAAAGGAAGCTTATAAGCTGCGGCAAGCGCCCGCCCATAGGTAAAACCTACCAACAGCGAGCCCAGTAAGCCCGGTCCTTGGGCTACGGCGATCGCCCTTAGGTCTTTCCAACCGATGCCGCCCTGCTGAAGGGCTTCTTGTACGGCTAACGGCAAGCGTACCTCGTGCTCTCGGGAGGCCCACTCGGGAATGACCCCCCCATACGCTGAATGGATAGCCTGGCGATATACTACATGTGCATGCACAGCTTGCCCGTCGTATAGGCAAGCTGCCGTATCATCGCATGAGGTCTCTATGGCTAAGAGCACCCTAAGCCCTTAGCGCAGCTTAGCTCTGCTGCTGGAGGATCCGCTGCCGATAAGCCGCCCGCTTGATCTGCTCCCGCCGCTGCACGGATTTAGGGACGTGGTACATGCGGTTGCGCACCTCCCGAGCAATCCCCAAGCGGCTGAACTTCCGCTTATAGCGGCGCAGCATCTTCTCCAGATTCTCGCCCTCTTGTGGCTCTATCACAATCATGGCCTGCAAAGATACGAAATCCCCAGCTACGAGACGAAGGAAACTACAACTGCTACACCCGCTCAAAAAGCACACTTACGCCCTGTCCTACACCTACGCAGAGCGTAGCGAGTCCGTATCGTTTTTGGAGGTGGTGGAGGCTTCGGGTGAGGGTGAGGGCCAAGCGAGCGCCGCTTGCGCCGAGGGGATGTCCGATAGCGATAGCGCCGCCATGGATATTCAGTCGGGCAGGGTCAATCTCTAACAGCTGCACACACGCTAAGACTTGGGCAACGAAGGCCTCATTGAGCTCAATCAGGTCTACCTCATGGAGGGGCAAGCCTATGCGGCGGAGGAGTTTTTGCGTAGCGGGCACGGGTCCGATGCCCATATAAGCGGGGTCTACCCCTGCCGTAGCGCCCCCCACCACGCGCGCCATAGGCGTAAGCCCATACCGATTGAGAGCCGCTTCGCCGGCAAGGAGGAGCACAGCAGCGCCGTCGTTTATGCCAGAGGAATTTCCAGCAGTAACCGTGCCCCCAGCCCGAAAAGCCGGCCGGAGCTTCGCCAGCTTCTCTAAGGTGGTATCCGGGCGGGGATGCTCATCCTCGGTCATCACAGAGCCATCGGGGAGGGGCACAGGCCACAATTCCCCCGTAAAAAAGCCTTTGGCTTTTGCGGCGGCGTACCGCTGCTGCGACTGAAGGGCATACGCATCCTGCGCTTCTCGTGAGATGCCGTAGCGTTCAGCTACATTCTCTGCGGTCTCTCCCATGCTGTAAGGAGGATATTTCTCCGCTAAGCGGGGATTGACAAAGCGCCAGCCAAGGGTGGTATCGTATATCTCAGCTTGGCGAGAGAAGGGGGCTTCTGCCTTAGGGATCACAAAAGGGGCCCTACTCATAGACTCTACCCCCCCTGCCAGCACGAGGTCGGCTTCGCCGGTAGCGATAGCCCGAGCTGCCTGCAGCACCGCTTCAAGCCCTGAGGCACAGAGGCGATTGACGGTTACAGCGGGCACCGTCTCCGGCAGCCCTGCCAGGAGCACGGCCATGCGGGCCACATTGCGGTTATCTTCCCCAGCCTGGTTGGCACAGCCCAAAATCACCTCATCATACGCCTCTAAGGGCACCTGGGGAAACTGCCCCACAAAAGCAGCCATCAGCTGCGCTATAAGGTCATCTGGGCGAACTGTCGCTAACTTACCCGCATACCGCCCGAAGGGCGTGCGCAGCCCTCCTACTACATATACCCCTTCCATAGCTCAAAGGTACGACGGGCACGCAGGCAATGTACCTTCGCAGTATGGCGGAGGTGCGCATAGAGCCCAAATGGAAGGCCTTACTTGCAGAGGAATTTGAGAAGCCTTACTTCGCCGCCTTAGTAGCTTTTCTCAAGGATGAGCTTGCTAAGGGCAAAACTATCTACCCACCAGGCCCGTACATCTTTAGAGCTTTTGACCTGTGCCCGCCAGACAAAGTAAAAGTTGTAATCCTCGGCCAAGACCCCTATCAT
>CALKJV010000102.1 GCA_937995505.1 uncultured Bacteroidia bacterium
CCTGCCGACCTGCGCAAAGAAGGCACAGCGTATGACCTACCTATCGCAGTAGGGATTTTAGCGGCATCGGGGCAAGCCTCCAGCGAAGCCCTGACAGATACCCTTATCATGGGAGAGCTGTCGCTGGATGGCAGTTTGATGCCCATTCGTGGGGCTCTCTCTATCGCGATAATGGCTCGCAAGCAAGGGCTTAAGCGCCTCCTTATCCCTCCTTCTAATGCCGGGGAAGCAGGCATAGTCAGAGACATAGAAGTCTATGCCCCCAAAAACCTCCGAGAAGCCGTGCGATTTCTCGGGGGGCAGGAGCCGCTTGAGCGAGTGTTTATAGATGCGCGAGCGCTCTTTCGGGAAATGCCTCCGCAGTCTTTAGACATGAGCGAAGTCAAAGGCCAAGTTCATGTCAAACGGGCGCTGGAAATCGCAGCTGCCGGCGGACATAATATTCTACTGATTGGGCCGCCGGGAGCGGGTAAGACAATGATGACGCGGCGACTCCCCACTATCCTCCCTCCTCTCACGCTGGAAGAGGCGCTGGAGACTACCCGCATTCATTCGGTTGCAGGGCTTTTGCGCGACCACATAGGGCTTGTAACCCAGCGGCCTTTCCGCGCGCCTCACCATACCATAAGCGATATCGCCCTCGTAGGGGGCGGCGCTTATCCTATGCCCGGCGAAATCAGCCTCGCCCACAACGGCGTGCTTTTTCTGGATGAGCTGCCCGAATTCAAGCGGCAAGTGCTGGAGGTGCTCCGACAGCCTCTGGAAGAGCATCAGATTGTGATTGCCCGGGCACGCTTTCGCGTAGAGTATCCGGCTCGCTTCATGCTCGTGGCCGCCATGAACCCCTGCCCATGCGGCTACTACACGCATCCAACCCGAGCCTGCACGTGCCCCCCGGGCGCAGTGCAACGCTATACCGCTCGGATATCCGGACCTTTGCTGGACCGAATAGACCTGCACATCGCAGTTACGCCGGTTGAGCCTCATGCGCTAGCAGAGAGCCCCAGCCGAGAAACTAGCCAAGACATCCGTGTCCGCATTGAGAAGGCTCGCCAGCGCCAGGCTTACCGCTTCGGCGACATACCCAGCGTGTATACCAATGCCCAAATGCCCCCAAAGGTCGTAGAGGAATTTTGCCGACTGGATGACAAAAGCCGACACCTCCTGGAGAACGCTATGCATCGCCTCCAGCTTTCCGCTCGAGCCTACGACCGCATCCTCAAAGTCGCGCGGACTATCGCAGATTTAGCGGATAGTGAGGAGATCCGCGCTGAGCATGTAGCTGAGGCCCTCAATTACCGAACCCTAGATCGGGGCACTTGGGGTCTCTGAACCCCACCGTACATGCGCCACTGAGAACCCTAAGAGATCCAATACCCGCACCACCACGGTATCCACTAACGCCCCTATATCCATGGGGCGAGCGTAAAAAGAGGGCATAGCAGGTAGAATTATTGCTCCGAGCTGGCTAAGGCGTAGGAGGTTCTCCAGGTGCCCTGTGTGTAACGGGGTCTCGCGCGGCACGAGGATAAGCTTGCGGCGCTCTTTGAGCATAACGTCGGCTGCACGGGTAATTAGGTCATCCGAAATGCCGGCAGCCAATCGCCCTACGGTGCCCATAGAACAGGGGATCGCTACCATTGCCTCGTATCGAGCTGACCCTGAGGCAAACGGTGCAAAGTAGTCCTTCAGGCCATACAGGGCGAAGTCGCCGGGCAGAGGCTGCTGGAGCTCCCACTCCCACACGGTTGGAGCATTTTCGGAAAGAACGACGCCCACCTCCAGGGGCTCCTCTTGACGCAGTTTACGGAGCCACTCTAGAAGGCGAGCTGCATAGATACTCCCACTGGCCCCAGTAATAGCCACGACGAGCTTACGCATATTGTATTCTAACAGAAATCACAGAGCCACAAGGAAGCCTACCTCCCATCGGGGGGCAGCAGAAGCTACGGCTGTACCAGGGACATAGAGGGGTAGGCCGTGATAGCAGGCATGAAGCCCTAACCACTGGCGGCCTAAGGCGAAATAAGGCCCTCCTTGCCAAAGAGAGAGAGGCGTACTGCCTTCCCAACGAGTACGTTCCAGGGTCTCACCGCGAAGCGCCACATATTTGAGGCTAGAGCCCATGCGGCGCTGAACCCATCCCCCTACCTCTACCCAATATCTGGGGAAAAGCTGACCTGCCCTTCGGTCGCTGAAACGTAGACCTGTCTGCAGCGAGACCGCACCTAAACGGTATTTGAGCCAGCGGTAGCCCTCCGGCATGAGCTCAGCTTGGGGGACTTTACTGGCGCTCGTGGCGCGAAATACCTGCCGATACCAAGCAAAGCCCGGCTGCACCGAAATCGCCCATTTCCCGCGTAGATACCAGTGCCAAGCTATCCCCACACGCATATGACCCGAGAGAAAAGGGGAGAGCGGAAAGGTATCTGTACTCGTCGACTGTAGGGCAAACGTGCGGGCCACTACCACATCAAACTGAAAGTCTTTCTCGAATGACGCGTGAAGGGAGTCAGGCAGGGGCGACTGAGCCCAGAGCAGGGCTGTAAGGAAGGCCGTGTACCTCACGAAGAAGGTGCCAAGGCAACCAGCGATACCTCTAAGGTAGATCCATCCTCCGAGACATCCGCCCGGAACTGCGCTGCGCCCTGTACTTGATGCTCAATTACAGCATCCGCAATCTTATCAGCCAGGAACCGCTGGATAGCCCGCTGGAGCGGACGAGCCCCAAACTGCTCATCAAAGCCCCGACTCACAAGAAACTCTTTCGCCGCCTCAGTGACCTCTATACTCCAGCCATTTTCCGCAATTTGCTGAGCAAGTTGCTGGAGTTGAAGCTCTAAGATCTGACGGGCGTGGTCTTTTGTGAGGGGGTTGAAGACTATAATATCATCCAAGCGATTCAAGAACTCGGGGCGAAACACCTTACGGAGAGCGCCCTCCAGGACTTGTCGGGCGGCATCTTGGGATTTTTCACGACGGGCAGCTGTCATAAAGCCCACGCCTGTTCCAAACTCTCGTAGCTCACGAGCCCCGACATTAGAGGTCATGATGATAATCGTATTGCGAAAATCTACTCGGCGCCCCAGCCCGTCAGTAAGGGTACCGTCATCTAACACCTGCAAGAGGATATTGAAGACATCAGGGTGTGCTTTCTCAATTTCATCCAGTAGAACGACGCTGTAGGGCTTTCGACGTACTTTTTCAGTGAGCTGACCACCTTCTTCGTAGCCAACATAGCCAGGGGGCGCACCTATCAGGCGAGAGACAGAAAACTTTTCCATGTACTCCGACATGTCAATGCGAATAAGGGCCTCGGGTCCCTCAAAGAGATAGTCGGCTAAGGCGCGAGCAAGCTCAGTCTTCCCTACGCCAGTCTGCCCAAGGAAGACAAACGATGCAATCGGCTTACGGGGATCTTTGAGGCCGGCTCGTGCCCGCCGAATAGCCTTAGAAATGCGCTCTACTGCCTCATCCTGGCCAATGATGCGCTTCTTGAGGGCATCCTGCATCTGCGCTAGGCGCAACATATCCCCTTCTCCAATCTTCTGAACAGGTATGCCTGTCATGGAAGCTACCACTTCGGCAATATCTACCTCATCTACCTTGAATCGCTTTTGCTTGAGTTCTTCTTCCCAGCGGATTTTTTCGTGTTCCAGCTGTTCTTGGAGACGTTTTTCAGTATCTCTCAGCTGCGCAGCTTCTTCGTAGCGCTGACTTCGTACGACCTGTGACTTTTTTTCGCGCACTTCTTCTATTTTGGCCTCCAACTCAAGGATACGGCTAGGCACTTGGATATTGGCCATGTAGACCCGAGCCCCCGCCTCATCTAATACATCCAACGCTTTATCTGGAAACTGTCGATCGGTAATGTACCGACCGCTGAGCCGCACGCAGGCTTGGATAGCCTCCTCCGTGTAAAAGACATGGTGATGGTCCTCGTAACGGTCCTTGAGCTGGCGAAGGATTTGGATAGTTTCTTCTTCGGTCGGGGGATCTACCATAATTTTCTGAAAGCGGCGCTCTAATGCCCCGTCCTTCTCAATATATTGCCTATACTCATCTAAGGTAGTAGCCCCGATGCACTGGATTTCTCCCCGAGCCAATGCCGGCTTGAAGATATTAGAAGCATCCAGCGAACCCGAAGCGCCCCCAGCCCCGACAATAGTATGTAGTTCATCAATAAAGAGGATGACCTCTGGGGCTTTTTCCAGCTCGGAGAGAACACTTTTCATGCGTTCTTCAAACTGCCCTCGGTATTTTGTACCAGCCACGAGAGCCGTAAGGTCTAGAGCGACTATTCTTTTACCAAAAAGCACCCGGCTAACCTTTCGCTGCACGATCCGAAGGGCGAGGCCTTCTACGATGGCGGTTTTGCCGACGCCGGGATCTCCGATGAGGACAGGATTGTTTTTCTTGCGGCGGCTCAGCACTTGGGCCACGCGTTCAATCTCACGCTCTCGGCCAATTACCGGATCTAGTTTACCCTCTTCTGCTAAGCGAGTTAAGTCGCGCCCAAAGTTGTCTAATATGGGGGTTCGGGAGCGGGAAGGAGCCTTACCGGTTCCACGACTACCCCGCGGAGGAAGGTCTGGCTCAGGAGGCTCAGAAGCGGCCATCCCCGTAGGAGGGCTTTGCTCTAACTCGGCTTGCACTACCGCATAGGAGACACTGTGTTTTTCTAAGAGCTGTGCAGTGGGCGAGTCTGACTGCCGCAAAATAGCCAGAAGCAGATGTTCGGGGAGCACTTCCGAGGAGCGAAAGCGCTGGGCTTCCAGCGAGGCTTGACGCAAGACTTTCTCCAACTGCTTGGAGAGGGGAAGGGATATTCGGCCCGTAGAGAGCCGAGCCTGTGGCGGCCTAACCCACTCCTCCAGAGAGCGGCGGACTTCTCGTATAGGCACCCCCAGAGAAACTAAAAGCTGATGTACACCATTTTCCTCATTGTCACGCAATAGGGCTAGTAGCAAGTGTTCTACACCTACGTAGTCATTACCGAGACGAATAGCCTCTTCACGGCTTTGCGATATGATCTCGCGAGCCTTTTGGGAGAATTCCGCATCCATAGGTTATGAGATGAGTAACAATATTCCTGATAAAGCTAGGAGATTGACAAGCCCAAGAGGGAGCAGTACCTTCCAGCCGATGCGCATGAGATGGTCATAACGGAAGCGAGGGAGGGTCCAGCGCACCCACATGAACACAAATGCCCAAAAGAGTGTTTTCAGAAGAAGCCAGCTTACCCCCCAAACATTTTGCCAAACTATCGGCCATTCAGACACTCTGAGGGCGGCTTCAAAGGGCCCTAAGTATCCTCCCCAGAAAAAAGTCGCAATCAGGGCTGAAGCCGTGATGAGATTCATGTACTCCGCCACGAAAAAGGCGCCAAAACGAATAGCGGAGTATTCGGTATGGTAACCGCCCACTAACTCCTGCTCAGCTTCGGCAAAATCAAAAGGAGCTCGGTTGGTTTCTGCAAAAGCAGCTATGACATAGATGATGAATCCAAGCGGGTTGAGTAGGACATACCAACCATTTCGCTGGGCTTCCACAATAGCTTGGGGGGAAAGGGGATTGGACTGAGGAAGCAACGCAGACGTAAGGAGGAGCACACTTAGGAGCGCTAGGCCTAGCGCAAGCTCATATGAGATCATTTGGGCTCCACTACGCAGCCCCCCAAGCAGGGAATACTTACTTCCAGCAGCCCATCCCGCCATGGAGATTCCATACACGCCCAAGGAAAGCACCCCAAGCAGGTACAAAATGCCTACGCTCCCCTCAAAAAGTCGCAAGTGGGGGGAGAGTGGCAGAATCGCCAAGACACCCATAGCCAAAGTAACCATGAGTACAGGAGCGATGATTTGAAGAAGCCGATAAGACGGAGAGGGTTGGAAGGCTTCCTTGAGAACGAGCTTGAGCACATCTGCGAGAGGTTGCAGAAGTCCCTTGGGACCTGTACGGTTAGGGCCTACACGATCTTGGATATAGGCAGAAATCTTACGCTCAGCCAAAGTAGCGTAGGCTGCCAGCGTGAAAAACACTACGAGGAGACCGCCGAGTGTGAGCCAGAAAGCGACCGACACCTCACAAAGGTAAAGAAAATGCCCTCTCTAAATATCAGAGAGGGCACATCATGGAGAAGGCAGATTCAGCGGACGGGCTCTACTAATACGTCCAGAGATGATGCTCAAACTCAATTATCTGCTGGCGACGCAGCTCGGCTTCGTTGAGGGTACGGGACTCCTCTCCAGAGACTACCGTAACATAGCTGTTGAATCGCCGCAACTCAATTGTTTCTCGCATAGATCTGTCCTCGGCGTCATTGGCACGATTGCGCCATTGTGTATCATCCATGACATCCATAACGTCTTTATACCGGAAACAGACAGCAGGTTCGTCTGGGAGCGCGCCTTTGGGGTCGACCTGTATGAGGCATATATACTGGATGTCATAGTACATATCGGAGCGGTTTTTATCAAAGATGCGGTCTTCAATAAGTTGGATTTTCGTGCGATAGTATTTGAGGTAAGGAAAACCCTGCTCGGCTTTGGGGGTAACTCCTGCATCAGCCGTAGGGGCTGCGTCAATATCGCCGCCGAGATCGTCCCCCCCAAAGTCATCTCCGCCAAAGTCATCTCCGCCAAGGTCATCTCCGCCAAGGTCATCTCCTCCTTCTGAACCGGTGGTAGCTGCACCGCCACTCTCTATGCGGCGAGAACGGCTATCAAAGTCTTCAAAGGAGACCTGCTGGCTCAGATTCTTGGGGCTAAACCCGACATATTTGCCGTCTTTGAAGCCTTTGAGCAAGGCAACAATAGCTCCCTCCCGATTAGCATAAGGCGATTTATCGGTGATGGGGTCGGTACTATAGTTCGTGTAGAGGCTATATCGTGCTTGACCAGCTTCAATCTGCTCATTGATTTTTTCCCGCAGATCTATAGTGAGGACTACCTTCTTACGCCAGAAGTGGTCGTCTGTTCGTGGCGGGAACTGGGCATATAGCGGCGAAGCTACGAGAAATGCCCCTACAATCAGTTGGCTGAGAATACGCATAGGCATTTTATTTACCGATGGTTATGGCAAAAGTAAGTTCAGTAATGGAGAAGTTCTCTTTGACCTGCTTGTTTTGGAAGTTTACCCGAAATACATCGGCAAACTGCACGTACAAGACATTTCCAGGCTGGAGTCCTCTGGAGTAGTCGGTAAGATCCACGGCCACGGCAGGGGTGGTAGCCACTTTGCTAGAAGGTAGGGTCCCAATAGTGGATGCACCTGCCAGGCCTTTTACCACCTTAATTTCTGGCCTCTCAATTACATATCGTGCGTCTTCAGGCAAAGACTTCGCAAAATCTTGGTCTGGTACCACTTGGATGCGCACCGTAGCTGTACGGGGAACCGGGGATATACCGTTATATAGCTCATTATTTATGAGCACGCGCAAATTAGGCCGTGGAGGCGGCACTACCTTATAGTCCAAGCTTCCTAAGTCCACAACCTGTCCAGCTGTAAAGGTAGCGACATTGAGGCGGCAAGTTTTTGATCCCCCCCGAGGTACGATGCGGAACTTCTTCTTGCTCTGCTTAGACTGGAGGACTTGCGCATTATCCGCAGTGACCCGAGGATCATACAGCTCACCCAAGGCAGGTACGTCTATATTTAGGTCGTTTCCGCACTCTGCATAGAGGAGCTGCACGGCTGCGGAGGTTACCACGATTTCGGGCTTGACCACCTCAAAAGTCTTTCGGAGACGCAACTCTTGGAAAGAACCGTCTGCCTTAGGCACCCGAGCGGTGATGCTGTATTCTTGCTTCCCTTTTCGCTGATTAGCCGGGATAACCCGTGCAGAGGCCGGTATGCTAAATACAGCAGAATACCCTCCCCCCTCCAACTTCATACTGCCCGTACCGCTGAAGGTAGGCTTAGCTTCCGAAGAGGTGGCAGCTACGAATACTCTGGTCTCAAACTTCATTCCTGCTACGACGATCTCCGACCGAGGCGCATCTACAAGCACAAGCGAGTCTATCTTGAAGGTAACCTGTCCGAGTTTAGACTTGAGGAGATTGAGAATTTCTGCTTCTATCACATAGACATCGTTGATATATTTGTAGAGCACGGCGAGATTAGCCACCGCTGGCGTCATGTGAAAAGTAAAATACTCCCACGTCTTTTCCTTTGACTCTTTCTCCTTTACATATGGGTTATCCTTGGGGTCTAGGACGAGAGGTTGAAAACCTTTTCCGGCGTTAGGCAAGTTTCCTCCAGAGTGGTAGGCATAGAAACGATTAGCCCAGCTCACAAAGCTATCTAGCAAGGCATGCATCTCCAAAGCTTTTCCTTCACCTCGCCCCTCATTGGCCACATCATTTTTGCCCATCCAGTAGCGGTAATTGTTTTCCCGCTCATCCAGGCGCTTTATACGCCCCGTTTCGGGATCTTTTCCAGCGATGCGCTCTTCAAAGAGCGCATTTGCATACTCACGCAGTATACCTGCCACGCTATCCGCTTTAGCCCGCACTCGGTCGGTTTCAGCGAGCAGAGGCTCATTTTTACGACTCCCCTGCTCAATCTCTTTCTGCACAGCGACCTTTATACTCTGGGCAAGGTCACTGTTATTCTTTTGGAATTGCTCTGCGGTGTTTTGCAAGGAGTCAGCTAAGTTTTGAAAGGCCTGAAGGACCTCTGCGCTCACATTCAGCGCCAGTAGCGCCGTGAGCACGAGATACATCAGGTTGATCATTTTTTGCCGCGGGGACAGCTTACCGGAAGCCATAGGCTTTTATCGTTGGAAAGCCGAAGAGATACCAGAGAGCATCCCGCCATAAACCGCATTGAGGCCTCGGAGATTAGTATTCAGGCCCACCAGCTCCTGGCGAAGCTGCTCTGCATCTTGAGCAGTAGCCTCTATGTTCGTGAGCACCCGGCCCAGGCCCCCATAAAAGCGACCTATCGCAGCGATGTGCTTCTGCATCTCCTGGAGCTCATTTTCATAGACAGAATTGAGCTGTCCAATCGTGTGGGAAAGCGTTTTGATTTGAGCCTGATAGCTCTGAATATCTCCAAAGGAGGCGGCAATCTTAGACATGGCATCCGCCGTTACGGCGTAGCTTTGAGAGAGCTGCTCTACACGAGTAGACGCTTCCCGAACTTTCTGCGCAAACTCATTAGTAGCCACAGAGGCATCTGTGATATCAGCTAAATTTGTTACGCTAACTCGTAGCCCTTCAATAGAAGAGGCTAACTGTTCTAATAAGTCGGGTGTCAGGCTTGTCTCTTGTAACGACTTAATACCAGGACCAAGCCCAGGCATAAAGCCGCCTGCTCCCCCCATACCAAGTGCAATATCCATCGGCTCTTCCTCTGCCTCTTCACGCAACTGCGGAAAAACTTTGCCCCAGTCCCAGTGCCTCTCATCTTCAGGCAGAGGTTCTAGACCTGAAACAAAGAATACCGCAGCTTCTGTCCCTAGACCCACAATGAGCATTTCGTTAGCTCCGGGCAAGTGAAGAATCTTGAACAACGCACCAATAATTACGACAGCAGCACCCCATGCGTACAGGTACTTCATCGCGATACGATACCCCTTGGAACGAAGCAGGGCATCAAAAGCTCCTTGACTTTTTGCGGCCATAGTTCTTATATAGTTTAGGTTTCTTACAGATTTAGCGCATAGCTCCCGATCGACCAATTACCGAAAGGGCACACCGAAAGCCGATGTGCGACTTGGTGGTATCTGCGTACTCATAATCTCGCGTACCCACAGAGAGGAAGTACGCCACGTCATTCCACCCGCCGCCACGCACCACCCGACGCCGATTCTGCTTACGAGGGTCACGATAGACCGGATTGATGTCATGCGCATAGGCAATCGGCCCCGTCTCCTCAAAATCATCTTCACACCACTCAGCTACATTCCCAACCATGTGATACAGATTATAATCATTTGGGAAGTAGGACTTGACCGGGGCGGTGTACTCAAAGCCGTCAGCTATGTAGTCGCCTCGCCCAGGCTTAAAGTTAGCCAGAGGGCAACCCTTAGAGTTTCGGGTATAGGGACCTAACCAAGGGTAAATTTTGTGCTCATATCCTCCACGCGCCGCGTACTCCCATTCAGCTTCCGTAGGCAGACGGAATCGCGGCACCGGCGGCAGCTCTCGGCTAGCCCGATAACTATTGTAAAACATAGTCCTCCAGTAGCAGAAGGCCTGAGCTGCATACCAGTTCACCCCCACCAACGGATAGTCATCAAAAGCAGGATGCCAATAGTAGTTTTCTACGAGCGGCTCGTTATAGACAAAGTTTCCAAAGTCTCGGTTCCAAACCTGTGTATCTGGATATACCAGCTGGAGGTACTCTTCCTGATTATTGATTTTCTTGCCGTAATAGCGCTCCATGAAGGAAAACACGCTATCCGCAAAAGCGTTTTCCGACCCAGCCACCACCTCATCTACAAACTGGCGATACTCATTATTAGAGATTTCCGTGTCGTCTATGTGGAAGGAGCTCAGGGTGATTTGGCGTATGCGGGCATTTTGAGAGTAGTTCACATCTTGCTCATTATTACCCATGTGAAAGGTCCCTGCGGGGATAGTAACCATGCCGTAGGGAAGGGGGTTATCCCATTTAGGTCGATTTTTTACGCCGGTGAGCTCTCCGCGAGCGCCAGTGGCTCCACCACCACAGCCGGCGGCGAAAAATGAGGCACTCAGCACGATAGCGAGATACGATACACTGCGCATAGCTTGCTTGGTTTGCGGCAAATATACGGCTATTCTCATA
>CALKJV010000103.1 GCA_937995505.1 uncultured Bacteroidia bacterium
TCACTGCATCACGACGAAGGCCCCCCAGTAGTAGGGGTGTGGGTACTTTTTGCGAAGCTCTTTGATAGCTGTGGTGAAGGCTTCTTCTACGGTGAGTTTGGGGTTAGCTTGCCAGCGGCGATAGAAGGTCTCCATGAGCTCACGGGTGGCGGTGTCATCTACGGGCCAGAGGGCGGCCATGACGCGCTGTGCGCCAGCTTCTAAGAAGCCTCGCTGCAAGCCGTAGAGCCCTTCGCCTTTGATTTTGCCGAGGGCGGTCTCACAGGCTGAAAGTACCACTAACTTGGTACCGAGGAGGTGGAGGGTGCTAGCTTCCTGGGCCGTGAGGCGCCCATCCTCTATCCCAAAGGGCGCATACAAGCTATCCCATACTCCCGCTTGGGCCAAGAGTAAGCCCCCCGCCAACATGGGGTCTCTTTCCTCACCTGTAAAGTATCCGTGCGTAGCTATGTGTAGGATATAGGGACTGCGGAGGGATTTGAGGTAACTTTCTGTGGCTGCTTCTCCGATTACGGGTTCTGTGTGGAGGAGGGGGGCGATGAGCTTGGCTTCCTCTTCGGCACCAGGGAGGGAGGGGATGCTTCCAGCAAAAAACCGCGCCGATCGAACGGCTGCATCCTGGGGTACACCGACGGATTGCCCATAAAAATCGGGATTGCCCAGCACGGCAGACTTAGAGCTAGATACTCGGAAGCTCGGCAGTAGCAGTCGTCGACTACTGGCTATATATCGGATTATCACTTTATCCCCCAGAAACCCTTTCCTTTTCGTATCGTAGAGCGTGGCGATATTGATGCGGTAGTACACGCCATCAGGTGCGAAATACAAGGTGCGCAGATTACGAGGTAAAAGGGAGTCTATGTGTGCCCACAAAAGACGATAGGCGGCGCCCGATAGCTCTGCAGCTGGACTGCTGGCGATCTCATAGGCTGTGAGCGCTTGAAGCTCCCAGCTCGGATGGGTCGCGTACACCTGGAGGTGTAGCCGGTGTCCTTTCTTTTGCGGGAGCAAGCAGTAATACAGGTAAAGGATTGAGTCTGTGGAGGTACTGGGCAGCCGTACGACTTCAATGAGGGCCTCGTGACGCTGGAGCGGAGGGAAGAGGGCTTCTCTCTCTAAATCTGGAAAATACCGAGCTATTTCCGGCAGCCGAACTATCAGCTGTCGCTCTAAGTTGCTCGCTTCTTCCCGGAGCGAGTCTGCTTCTCTCTGCAGCCCCTGGAAGGTGAAAAAAGCATACTGTTCCAAAACCTCTTGCCAGCGGGCATACAGTAGGGGGAGGGTTGTATCTTGACGGCTTTGTCGCTCTACCAGGTAGCGCATCCCCTCTACGGAGGAGAGGATAAGCCCTTTTAGGTTGCGAGCAGCTCGATAACCCAGATCAAGCAGGGCGGGGTTTGCCTCGTTGCGCAGAGCCACGTAGCGCTGGAAATCTTGTAGCCCTTCTTCTATGATATTTTCCAGAAGTTTCTGGCGGTGAGCGGCGGGTAGTGCCGGAAGCTCTTGCCGCAATCGCTCAAAAATTCCTCGCACTAGCTCCTGCCAGAGGCTATCAGACTTCTCATAGCGCGCTTGACTTGCGTACAGTCCCGCAAAGTCGCGTAAAGTCCCCAAGTAGTGTGGATGCAGGGGGCCTAAGGCTCGCTGCTGAGCGGGTAAAATCTGAGCATACAGCGACTCGGCTTCAGGGTGTCGCCCTTGTCGCGCCCAAACTCCCGCTAAATCCGATAAGGTGCCGAGATAGTTGGGATGAGCCTCCCCTAAGGACTCCTTGCGTGAAAGGGCGATAGCGATATATAGACTCTCTGCTTCTGCCAATCGCCCCAGTGCCCCGCAGACGGCGGCGAGGTTTGTGGCTGTCGTCATAAACTCGGGGCTTCCTTCCAAACCAATCTGTCTATACAAGGATAGAGCTCTCCTGTAGCCTTCCTCCGCCTGGGAGTATCTCTTTTGAGACCAGTAGGTGTTGCTTAAGTTTACGAGAGCATGGATGTATTCGGGATGTTCGGCGCCAAACACTCGTAGGCGAATGCGGGCTACTTCTGTGAAAAGCTGCTCTGCTTCGCTGAATCTGCCCTGTTCATCGTATATGTTTGCAAGGTTATTTAGGGTAGTAGCATACAGAGGGTGGTCTATACCGAGGAGAGCCGAACGGATATTTTTGGCTTCTAAGTAGAGGTGCTCTGCTTCTGTGTAGCGCCCTTGCTTGCGGCAATTGCTAGCTAAATTAGTAAGTGCCAGGGCATAGTCGGTGCTTTGGATTCCTGAGAGGCGGGCAGCGAGGCTTCTCATTTCGTTGTAGAGGGCTTCTGCTTCTGAGTATCGGCCCTGGGCACTGTAGAGGACTGCTAAGTTATTTAGCGACGCCAGGTAGTCCGGATGCTCTTTGCCTTGCCTGCGCGTTCGGTACGCCTGTACTTGCTGGAGGAGACTTTCGGCTTCCCGGTACCGTCCTTGCGCGCGATAGACGACGGCGAGCCCATTGAGTGTATTGATGTACTCCAAGTGTTCGGCACCTAGTACCTTTTCTCTCACTGAGCGAGCCTCTGTGAGGAGCCGTTCGGCTTCAGCGTATTGTCCTTTCTCAATATAAAGTACGCCTAGGTTATGCAGGGTAAGGGCGTATTCGGGATGTTCTCGCCCGAAAAACCGTTCCTTATGCTTCTTATCTTCTAAATACCATAGCTCAGCTTCTGTATAGCGCAGCTGTGCTCGGCATATGCGGGCGCGCAGGTGCAGGGTATAGGCATATTCGGGATGCTCGGTAAGGGCAGTTGCTTGCAAGAGGTCTATCGTTCGCACGCAGAGGGTTTCCGCGGTGGCATATCTTTTCTGTGTAAAAGCTATAAAAGCGCTACGGCGCAGGCTTCGGAGGTACGGGACATGCCGACGAGTGAGGGCCTGGGCGGATTCATATTTTCTCTGGGCTTGAGAGAGTAGACTTTCTGCGGTAGAGAAATCTTTTTGCAAGGCATATACGATCGCTAAGGCTTGCCAGGCATCCGCCTGCAAAAGGGTATCTAGGGTCAGAGCGGCCAGAGAGTCTGCCTGACGCGCAGCGCCTTGGGCCGCAGTCGCTTGCCGTAGGCCTAAATACGCTTCGGCTTTGCCAAATTGAAGCCGTCCCCAATCCTGGGAGGAAAGCCCTCCTAAACGCTCCAGAGAGTCGTAAACCGCCAGAGCTTCTGCATAATGCACATAAGCCACTAAGCTATCTCCTAAAAGCAAGAGTGAATTTTGTGCAGCTACACAATAGAGCAAACCGACAGGCCAAAGAATACGAGTCATG
>CALKJV010000104.1 GCA_937995505.1 uncultured Bacteroidia bacterium
GGAGGCTTGGGGGGTTCTAAAAGGGTGTCTCGCATCCAATCCGGCGGCGCATCGGCGGGGGCTGTATTGCGAGGGGTGGCTTGCGATACAGCCGCTGTGTCCTCTGAGAGTTCATCCCAGAGGTCATCTTCCCACGAGGAAGGCGGCTGCCCCCATGTGAAGGCGAGCCCAAGAACCCCATATATCCACCGTCGCACCACTTCTCCAAAGGTACAAACCCCGCGCCAGCGTTTTTATGTAGGTTTGCCCTCGTGACGCAGATAGTACCTCGCCCTATCGTAGAGGAGATGCGCAGCGCTTACATTGATTACGCCATGAGCGTAATCGTCGCTCGGGCGCTGCCGGATGTGCGAGATGGGCTCAAACCCGTACAGCGGCGCGTGCTGTATGGCATGTTAGACTTAGGCCTGACCGCGGATAAGCCCTTCAAAAAAGCTGCTCGTATCGTCGGAGAGGTGCTAGGGAAGTACCATCCCCACGGCGATGCAGCGGTCTATGATACGATGGTTCGCATGGCACAGCCGTGGACCCTCCGCTATCCGCTCGTAGAGGGCCAGGGCAACTTCGGCTCTATGGATAACGACGCTCCCGCCGCCATGCGCTACACCGAAGCCCGTCTCGCCCCAATCGCCTCCACGCTGCTGGCTGACTTAGATAAAGACACCGTTGATTTTGCCCCCAACTTTGATGAGTCGCTGCAAGAACCCACCGTCCTACCAGCCCTGCTGCCTAACCTCCTTCTCAATGGTGCCAGCGGCATCGCCGTAGGGATGGCGACGGAGATCCCCCCGCACAACCTCTCGGATACGGTGCGGGCCCTGCTCTTGCTTTTAGACCAGCCTACCGTCTCAGATGAAGCCCTCATTGAGGCCATACAGGGACCGGACTTTCCAACGGGGGGGATGATCCTAGGTCGAGATGGTATTCGCCAAATGTACCTTACCGGGCGGGGGCGCTTGCGCCTGCGCGGACGCGCTTACTTGGATACCCTCCCCGGCGGCAAAAATGCCATCCTCATCACCGAAATCCCCTACCGCGTCAGCAAAGCTGCCCTCGTAGAACAAATAGCCCACCTCGCCGAATCTAAAAAAGTAGAAGGCATCAGCGAAGTGCGCGACGAATCAGACCGAGAAGGCGTGCGCGTCGTGGTGGAGCTCAAACGCGATGCAGTACCCAAAGTCGTGCTCAATAACCTTTACCTCCATAGCTCGCTAGAAATCACCTACAATGGCTACTGGGTAGCCCTCTACAAGGGCCGTCCCAAAACCCTTACCCTGCGGGAGGCGCTGACGGCGTACTTAGAGCATCGCAATCAGGTTATTCTACGGCGTACCGCTTATGAGCTAGCCCAGGCCGAAAAGCGCGCCCACATCCTAGAAGGCCTGCTCAAAGCCCTGGACCACTTAGATGCCGTCATAGCGCTTATTCGCCGCTCGCAAACTCCCGAGGAAGCCCGAACCGGCCTCGTCTCTACCTTTGACCTAACCCTCACCCAGGCTCAAGCTATCTTAGACCTGCGCCTCCAACGGCTCACCGCCCTGGAACGCGAAAAAATCCAACAAGAATACGCCGAACTCCAAGAGAAAATCGCCTACTACAAAAAAGTGCTTTCTGACCCTGAGGAGCAGAAGGCGGTTATCCGAAAGGAGCTGCAAGGGCTCGTGGAGACCTATGGCGATGCCCGCCGTACCCAAATAGTGCCCGAGGAAGGCGAAATAACCGTAGAAGATACGCTACCTAATACCCAGGTGGCGGTTCTCATCTCACACAGCGGCTACATCAAACGCACGGAGCTGAGCGCCTATCGGGCGCAAGGGCGCGGCGGCACCGGCGTGCGAGCCATGGACCTTAAAGACGAGGACTTCATCCAGGATGTGCAAATCGCTCGCTTGCATGATTACCTTTTGCTCTTTACGAGTCGGGGCTATTGCCACTGGCTGCGGGTGTATGAGATACCCGAAGCCCAACGCGCCCAAAAAGGCCGCCACATCCAAAACCTCCTCGCTATCGGTGCCGATGAGCGCATCATGGCGTATGTAAATGTCTCTTCGCTCCAAGACTCCGACTTCGTGGCGAAGCATAGCTTGCTTTTCGCTACGGCGAAAGGCATCCTCAAAAAGACTCCGCTCAGTGAATACAGTCGCCCCCGCAGCAAGGGCATCATAGCTCTCTCTATCCGCGAGGGAGATCAGCTTGTAGGGGTTTCGCTGGTGGAGGAGCAGGGGGTTTCAGAGGTGCTGCTTGTAAGCCGACAAGGGCAAGCCATACGCTTCCCCCACGCCGAAGTACGGCCTATGGGCCGAGAAGCCGCAGGCGTGATAGGTATGCGCTTGACAGAGCCAGATGAAGTGATCGCCCTTGTCCCTATCCTCAATCCCGCAGGCTATATTTTTGTGCTCTCGGAGCTCGGCTACGGGAAGGCCACGGATTTTGCAGAGTACCGGGCGACCCATCGAGGCGGTCAGGGGGTGCGTACCTTCCGAGTGACCGAAAAGACAGGCCCGCTCGTAGCAGCCTTGCCGCTCGTGCGCCGAGACCAGGACCTCCTTATTGTTACACAGGAAGGGCAGAGCATTCGCTTCTCAGCGAAAGAGCTTTCTATCCTGGGCCGGGATGCCCAAGGAACCCGCTTAATACGTTTGCGAGAAGGGGACCGAGTGGTATCCGTTTCCCTCGCCCAAGAGGAGGAGCCAGAAGCTACCGCTTAGCGCTCATACTATCCAGCTCGTCTCTTCTTTCTGTCTATGGAGAAAGCTGCCGGCCCCCAAGGCCAGCAAAGTCAGCGTAGCTCCCATCCAAGGCGCAATAGGCGGCAGTTCTATGCTACCCCCTGGCAGCTGGCTCAGCGTCTGTACGCCCATAAGGAGGGTAGCCCCCATGCCCTGTAAAATCCAGCCCATCCCCACGCCCACGCCAGGTACGGAGAGTACCGCTAACCATCCCACCACCGCAAATGTCAGCCCTGTCGCCAGCGGCACAGCAAAGAGGTTTGCTAAAAGGAAGTAGAGCGGCAATCGCCCAAAGTAAGCCCACGACAGAAAAAAAGTACCAGCCTGCGCAGCTACAGAAATGCTTACGAGGTCTCGTACATAGAGAAGCGCGCGAGGGGCTTTTTTTGGGGTGGGCCAGACTCTCTGCAAGGGAGGGTAAAAAACCAAAATGCCCCCTACCGCTGCATACGAGAGTTGGAAGCCTACCTCATAGAGCAGGTTCGGCTGGAAGCACAGCTGCAGAAAGGCGGCTATACCCAGGGCGTTGGCTGCCGCATAAGGCTTGTACATCATGCGAGCGAGAATAGCCAGAGTACCCATCAGCACAGCTCGCATAGCCGAGGGCGAAGCCCCCGTCAGAAACCCATAAAACACCACCAGCCCAATGAGGGCGCTTTGGCTAAGCCAGTGGTGGCTTAGCCTACCAGGCAGCTGTCGGAGCAGAAACAGCCACAGCGTAAGCACTAGGCCTACATGCATGCCCGATACAGCGAGGATATGTGCGGTTCCGGAGAGCTGGAAGGCGGCTCGAGTCTCGGGATCTACCCCTCGCTTATACCCCAAAACTAAGGCCTGAAGGAGCGCTAAGGTCCGCTCAGAGCCAGGGAAGTGGGTTCGCATGGCCTCTACCAGCGCTAAGCGTATCCGCGCTATGTATCCAAAAAGGTACTGGCGGGCTATCCCCAGGAAGCGTACCGAGTCTGCGTAAGCCGAGACCTCTACGCCCTGTCGGCGCCAATAAGCCTGTCCGAAGCGCAGAGAGTCCAAACGCACGCTGGCCTGCACGACGCTGCCAATGGGCGCTCGAGCCGCCGCCGAATCGCGCACATACAAGAGGCACCGTCCTTGCACACGCCAGCTGCGCTGAAAGGCGTACACATACACGCTTTCGGCTTCTATGAGGAGGCGGTAGGTCTTTCGGCTGGGGAGAGGCTCTTCTATAGTATAGCCCTGCAAGCGCACGAGCTGCCCCTTGAGATGCTGGATGTGGTTTGGAGGGGTAGTTTCGCTCCATCGGGCACGCAGGTAGCCTGCCGCAGCAAAGGTCGGTATTGCCCATAGGAGCGGTCCGACCCTCAGGCGTAGCCAGAGAAGGCTCACCATCCCTACTAGCGCGGCTTCTACTGCCAGAAAGGCCCCTACTGGCAGCTGCCCCGCCAAGATACCCCCTGCAAAGCCCGCCGCTATCCACAAAAAGGGATATTGCCAGGCGGGCATAGAGGGGCTATTCTACCGTGACAGACTTGGCAAGGTTGCGAGGCTGATCTACATCACATCCCCGCTGCACGGCCGTGTAATACGCAAGCAGCTGCAGAGGAAGCACCGTCAGGATAGGCGAGAGCGGCTCAGGTACCTGCGGTACATGCAAAACCTCCTGCGCATAGCGGTAAATCTCTTCATCGCCCTCGGTGGCAATCGCAATCACATACCCTTTGCGGGCCCGAACCTCCTGGATATTGCTCAGAACTTTCTCGTAGAGGCTGTCTTTCAGAGCGATGACGACCACAGGCATGTTTTCGTCAATGAGGGCGATGGGGCCGTGCTTCATTTCTGCTGCGGGGTAGCCCTCGGCGTGGATGTAGGAGATCTCTTTGAGCTTCAGGGCCCCCTCTAAGGCGACAGGGAAGTTATAGCCCCTACCGAGGTAGAGGGCATTCTGTGCGTGGGCGAAGCGCTCCGCCAAAGCCTCTACTTGACCCTGCAGCTGCCGTAGGGTCTCTTCTACTAGGTCGGGCAGCTCAAGCAGAGCCTGGATAAGCTCATCGTGCAGGTTTCGGTCTATGGAATAGCGGGCATTGCCTAAGTGGAGCGCCAGAAGCGTAAGCGCTGTGAGCTGGGCTGTGAAGGCTTTGGTGGAAGCGACCCCGATCTCAGGTCCAGCGTGAATATAGGTACCTGCGTGAGTTTCCCGAGGAATGCTGGCCCCTACGACATTCGTAATGCCCAGCACGAGCGCCCCCTTGTCCTTAGCGAGGCGGATAGCCGCCAAGGTATCCGCAGTCTCTCCACTCTGGCTGATGCCTATCACTACATCTTCTGGGCCTAAGATAGGGTCACGGTAGCGAAACTCCGAAGCATACTCCACCTCCACCGGTATGCGAGCCAAGCTCTCAATCAAGTATTCGCCGACGAGGGCTGCATGCCAGCTCGTGCCACAGCCTACGAGGGTAATCTTCGGGGCAGAGATCAGCCGATCCATCACATGCAGGATGCCGCCAAGCCGTACCTCCAACGGCTCTTGACGAATCCGCCCCCGCATACAATCTCGGATAGCGTTGGGCTGCTCAAAGATCTCCTTCAGCATATAGTGCGCATAGCCGCCCCGCTCTATCGCCGTTACATCCCAGTCAATGTACTCTACCTTCGGCGTGCGAGGCGCCTCTTGAGCCTCTAGGCTGAAGATTTTGGGCTCCTCATAGGTGGGGTGGAGGAAAGCCAGGTCATTTTCCTCTAAGTGCACTACATGACGAGTGTGCGGCACAATCGCCGTAGCATCCGAAGCCGCAATATACTCCCCGTTTGCTATGCCTATCAGCAGCGGACTAAATCGTCGAGCGAGTATCACTAGCCCCGGCCGCGAACGCACGAGCATGGCTATGCCAAAAGTGCCCTTCACCACCGAGAAGGCTTCTCGTAAGACTACTTCCCAAGGGGCTTCTGGGTCCTGCTGCCGCAGCCACGCAATCCAATTTACCAGCACCTCTGTATCGGTCTCACTAAAAAAAGGCACTCCCTTTTCTGAGAGATGTTTGCGCAGGGTAGCGTAATTTTCAATGATGCCGTTGTGTACGAGCACGAGTTCGCCGTCAAAGCTGAGGTGAGGATGGGCGTTGGCGTCCGTAGGGGCGCCGTGCGTGGCCCAGCGGGTATGCGCGATGCCCGTCTGCCCGCGTAGCCCTAAGGCGCTTACCCTTTCCGCTAAGGCAGAAACCTTACCACTTTGCTTGTACAGCTGGAAGCTCTCTCCGTCCCACACCGTCAGACCCGCAGAGTCGTAGCCTCGGTACTCTAAGCGACGCAATCCTTCTAATAGAATAGGTACAGCCAGCCGAGAGCCAGTATACGCGACGATTCCGCACATCCAGGCAATATTACGCATTTTGAGCGGGAGAAGGCCTTATTTTTGCCTTATGCGACGGTGGACCTTTCTTGCGGTGTGGATTGTATGGGGGGTAGGGTGTACCACCTCACCGCAGGCAGGAGGGCAGCTGCCTGCCGCCATAGCCTCAGCTCCGAAAAAAGACCTCTGCCAGGAGCTTCGGCAAAGCCTCCCCGTTTTTACCCCGCCCCTTCAGCTGCCTACCCAGCAGAGCGCTGACCCCTTTGCTTTAGAAGTGCAGGACTGGCTGCGAGAAAAGCTGGCTTCCGGAGGGGTCTATAGCCCGCTGGGCCGCTGGCGCCACGAGAATGGCGCAGAGCTGTGGATCGTGGAAAGGATCGCGCAGGAAGGGCTCTTTTATTACGCGCTCCTTGTGGATTCCGTGTGCAGCCCCTTAGATACGGCGCAGTGGGGGCGCCAGGTGGTACAGACCGACCGCTTAGAGCAAGCGTCTTTTCGCTTAGACAGGGAGGGGCGCTGCTACATTACAGAAGAGGTGCATGTTACGAGCTTCGTAGGGGAGCAGCCGCAGAGCACCGTGACTCGCCAAACTCGCCTCTATGCGGTGGATTGGGCTGCTGGTAAGCTGCGCCCTTTATAGCCAGCCCTTAGATGCCCCCAAGCCCCTCTGGTGGGGCGCGAGCTGGGGAATCGGCGGCACCCACCTCTGGGCTCGCCCAGCCGCCCTCCTGCGCTACAACCACACCCTCTTCTCCTGCTCCCCCATCCCAGCCTATATCTCGCTGGGCGTAGCGCATCCCGTCGGCTTCTTTCGCAAAAAAGAGCGCTTTGACCGCCCCCTCTACGCAGCGCTGTACGTGCACCAGCGCTACTGGCCCAGCCGAGAGCTGCGCGGCGATACGCGGCTTATGTCTATCATGGGCGTACGAGTGTGGTTAGAGCCGTATCTACAACGCTTTTTCTTGCAAGCTGGGGTAGGGGTGCAGCTGCACCGAACTCCCCCTCGGCTGTGGCGCGCCCTCCCCACCGCCGAAGTGCACCTCGGCGGCTTGTATCGCCCACACAAATACACCCCTAAGCGGCTTCGCCGAGAGGGTCTTGAACGCTGGTAAGGCGCTCCTCCAGCCGCGCAAGCCGCACCCGCAGCTGCCAAATCCATACCGCCAGCGCAATAAAACCTACCGCCGACAGGTAAAATAAAAGCCGATGCGGCGTGCTAATATCCTCAGAGCGGAAAGCCGGCGTCCCTTCTGCGCCAGGATGAAGCCCCCCAATAAGGCGCGGCAGGAAAAAAGTCAGCGGCAGCACCAAAATGCTCGCAATGATATTGTACACGGCGGCAAGCCGGCCTCGCAGCTGAGCTTCTCGTACGCTGCGCCGCAGCACAAAGTACGCCCCATACATAAGTAGCGCCACCAGCGCGAAGGTCTGCTTAGGGTCCCATCCCCACCACGCCTGCGGATCGGAGTCTGGAAGCGCTTCGGCCCATGTCACCCGCGACCAGAGAATCCCCGTAAAAAGCCCCAATACCCCAAAAAAAATCGCCCCTACGGCCGCTTCCCGAGCCCTTAGGTCGGCCAGCTCCCCGCCTCGCACTAAGTACTTCCCGCTCCAAAAAAACGAGATACCCATCAGCACATACATCGCAAACCACATCGGCACATGGAAGAAGATATTTCGGTCGGTCCAGCCCAGGCCAGGTATCTCTGGCAGCGATACCGTAAAGGCAGCTATCAAGGCTCCCGTAATGGCTATGGTGGCAATCAGTGCGGCGACGCGCATGAGCCAAATAACGCTTTTCTGTGCCATATTTGTGGCATGGATCGCGAGATGCTTCAGCGAGAAGCGGAGGGGCTGCGCAACCTCTATCAGCGGCTGCGAGCGGCCCTCAGCGAAGTAATTGTAGGCCAAGAAGAGCCCCTCCATTTTCTGATGCTGAGTTTATTTGGGGGGGGGCATGCGCTGCTTATCGGTCCCCCCGGCGTAGCGAAGACCCTCATGGTGAGCAGCCTCGCCCAAGCCCTGGGCCTTTCTTTCCATCGGATTCAGTTTACGCCTGACCTGATGCCGGCGGATATTCTCGGTACAGAGGTGCTCCAAGTAGACCCGGAGACGGGGCAAAGGTACTTCCGCTTCACGCCAGGGCCCATCTTCGCCCATGTCATCTTAGCCGACGAGATCAACCGCGCCTCTCCGAAAACCCAATCCGCCCTCTTAGAGGCCATGCAGGAACGCTCAGTCTCTATCGCAGGGCAGACCCACCCACTACCTCAGCCCTTTTTCGTGCTGGCCACCCAAAATCCCATTGAGCAGGAGGGCACGTACCCCCTTCCCGAGGCTCAATTGGACCGCTTCATGTTTGCCATCTTCGTAGGCTATCCGAGCCGAGAGGAAGAGATGGAGATTGTACGGCGCACCACGGCTGTGTGGGAGCCGCGGGTAGAAGCTCTCCTCTCAGCAGAGAAGATCTTACACCTGCAACGGCTCGTGCGGCAAATGCCCGTAGCCGATAATGTCATTCGCTATGCTGTGGAGCTGGCTCGCAGCACTCGCCCGCAGGAGAGCAAAGATGACTTTATTCGGGAGAATGTCGCTTGGGGGGTAGGGCCGCGTGCAGCCCAGTTCCTCCTCATCGCCGCGAAAGCCCACGCCCTCCTCTCCGGTAAATACGCCCCCGATGTAGAAGATGTGCAGCGGATAGCTATCCCCACGCTGCGTCACCGCATGGTGCTCACCTATCAAGCAGAAGCCGAAGGCATTTCGCCGGAGCGCATCCTACGCCACCTCATAGAGAACCGTGTAGCTGTGGTATGAGCCTCCTTCTCGCCATAGATGAGGGTACCAGTTCGGCGCGGGCGATTGTGTTTTCGCTCAAGGGGGAGATCTTGGGTTTAGGGCGGCGCCCTGTGCCGCTGAGCTATCCCCAGCCCGGCTGGGTAGAACAGGATCCCGAAGCCCTCTGGCAAGCCCAGTTTGAGGCCGTACAAGAAGCTTTGCGCGCCGCTGGCGTCCAGCCTACCGATATCGCCGCCATAGGCCTGACTAACCAGCGCGAGACCACCATCGCTTGGGACCCGCATACCGGCCAGTCCTACGGCCCCGCTATCGTGTGGCAAGACCGCCGCACCGCAGACTTTTGCGCGCAGTTAGCGCCGCAGACCGAGCGCCTGCGCCAAAAAACCGGCCTTTTACCTGACCCGTACTTCTCGGCTTCTAAAATCGCTTGGATGCTGCGAGAAGGGGGCGTGCCCCCCTCTGCCCACTTCGGCACCGTAGATAGCTGGCTTTTGTACCGCATGACGGGCCAGTTCCTCACCGATGTCTCCAATGCCTCTCGTACCCTCCTTTTCAACCTCCATACGCTGCGCTGGGATGAGGAGCTCTTAGCGCTTTTTGGGGTGCGGGCAGAAAGCCTACCGACCGTGCGGCCCAGCGGCGCTTTTTATGGCGAGACGCGGGTATGGGGGGGGAAGGTTCCTATTTGGGCGGTCTTGGGCGACCAGCAAGCCGCCCTCTACGGCCACGGCGCCCACCAACCCGGACAAGCTAAAAATACCTACGGCACCGGCTGCTTTATCCTCAAAAATATCGGTTCTGAGCCGCTCCCGGCCCCCAATGGCCTCCTTACTACCGTAGCTTGGCAGGTAGAGGGGGAGCCGCCCACTTACGCCTGGGAAGCGGCTGTCTTTAGCGCCGCAGCTGCCCTCCAATGGCTGGAGCAGCTGGGCCTCCTCACGGATTATGCCGAGCTGGATCGCCTCACCCCCAAACCCCACGAAGTGTACTTTGTGCCGGCTTTTACGGGGCTTGGCGCACCGTACTGGGATCCCTATGCGCGGGGGCTTATCATCGGCCTTACCCGAGAGACGGACCGCCATACCCTCCTCCAAGCCGCCCTGGAAGCCATCGCTTACCAAAGCGCTGATGCCTTAGAGCTCTTTGGGGCTATGCACGAGCTGTATGTAGATGGGGGCGTAAGCCAAAACCCCTACCTGATGCAGCTTCAGGCAGACTTGCTGGGGCGGCCTATCTTACGCCCTATTCATGGGGAAGTGACGGCTTGGGGGGCAGCGGCCTTAGCGGCACGGATGGCGGGGCTTGTGCCAAGCCCTCTGCCCATCGCAGCCCGCTACGAACCCAAAGGAGCCCCGCCCTCCCTCCAGCGCTGGCGGGAGGCCGTCCGCCGCGCGCAAAACTGGAGCCGATAGCCGCCTATGTTCCGCAGCGCTAAAGCCGATACCCTCACCGACCCCATAAAAGCTTACCTCCAGGCGATCGCCCAGCTGGCCCAACGCGGCGATGCCCGCGAAGAGAGCTATTACCCCGCCCTCCAAAAGTTCCTGGAAGAGGTCGGCCAGGCCTTAGGCTGCCCTATTGAGGTTACAGTCCTGCCCAAGCAAACCGAAGCCGGCAACCCAGACTTCCGCGTATGGGATGGCTCTTACCGAGTCATCGGCTACCTGGAAGCCAAACTCCCCGGAAAAAACTTAGACCAGATAGAAGCCTCCCCCCAGCTCGAGCGCTACCGAAAAACCTTCCCCAACCTCATTCTCACCGACTTTTATGAGTTTCGCCTGTATCGGGAGGGTATTTTGCTGGAGCGCGCCCTGCTGGCCCGCCCCTTCATCGCCCAAACCCTCAAAACCACCCCGCCAGCCGAGCAGATCCCCCAGCTGAGGAGCTTGTTTGAGAAGTTTTTGGGGTTTGTCTTGCCGCCGAGCCTCACGCCCGAAGCGCTCTCTAAGCAGTTAGCTCAGCGGACCCGGTTCCTACGCGATGAGGTCATCCGTCCCGAGCTGGCCGAGCAAGTGAGACAGCAGAAGGGCCACTGGTGCAGCTTCTACAAGGCCTTTCAGGATCACCTCATCGCCGGCCTTACAGAAGAGCAGTTTGCCGACCTGTATGCCCAGACCATCACATATGGTCTCTTTGCGGCTCGCACCCGGACCCGAGGCCACTTCAACCGCGAGCGCGCTTTTGCCAACATTCCCTCCACCATCGGCATTGTGCGCGAGGTCTTCCGCTATATCTCGCTGGGCCGGCTGTCTCCGCAGATGGAGGTCATCTTGGATGACATTGCCGCCGTCCTAAATGCCGCCGATGTGCAGGCTATCTTGGAGCAGTATTACCGCCAGGGCAAGGGGGATGACCCCATCTTGCACTTTTACGAGACCTTTTTGGCTGAATACGACCCCGACACCCGAGAGCGCCGCGGCGTCTATTACACGCCCCAGCCGGTGGTACGCTACATCGTGCGCGCCGTGCACGAGCTGCTCCGGAGCCGCTTCGGCCTAAAGGACGGCCTTGCCGATTTCAGGGTCACGCTGCTGGACCCTGCTGCGGGTACGCTCACCTTCCCCGCTGAGGCTATCCAGCTGGCCTTTCAGGAGTTTGTCTCTACATACGGCGAGGGCGGCAAAGCAAAGCTCCTGCGCGACCACATCCTGCCCCACTTCTATGCTTTTGAGCTGCTGATGGCCCCCTACGCCATCGGCCACATGAAGGTAGGCTTTCTCCTGGAGCAGCTGGGCACCCCCCTCCAAGAGAATGAGAACGAACGCTTCCGGCTCTACCTAACGAACACCCTGGAGATGGAAGATATCCAGCAGGCCAGACTTCCTTTTGTGAGCTTGCTCTCGGAGGAAAGCCACAAAGCCGCCCGCATCAAAAAAGAAGAGCCTATCCTGGTCATCCTGGGCAACCCCCCCTACTCAGGGCACTCCGCTAACCGCAATCCCTGGATAGACTCCCTCCTCAAAACCGATGTAGAGGGCGCACAGAGCTACCACATCGTAGATGGCCGGCCGCTCGGAGAGAAACAACCCAAGTGGCTGCATGACGATTATGTGAGGTTCCTGCGCTTTGCCCAGTGGAAGGTTCGGAAGGCCGGGCGCGGCATCGTGGCCATGATTACCAACCACGGCTACCTGGATAACCCCACCTTTCGTGGCATGCGGCAGAGCCTGCTAAAGACCTTTGACGAGATTTTCCTTCTGGACCTCCATGGCAATAGCCTCAAGCGGGAGCGAGCGCCGGATGGCGGGCCCGATGAGAATGTCTTTGACATTCGTCAGGGCGTGGCGATTGGGATCTTCGTCAAGCATGGGCACTCTGAGCCGAAAGGAGTCTACCACGCCGATCTCTATGGCCGCCGCGAAGAGAAATACGAGTGGCTGGAAACCCACACGCTGGGAACCGCCGGCTACCAGCCCATCTACCCAGAGACACCCTTCTACTTTTTCATCCCACGCAAAAAAGAGGGCCTGGAAGAGTACTACTCGTGGCCACGCATCAATGAGATTTTCCTTACGGGGAGCGTTGGCATTGTGACTGCACGGGACCGCCTTACCATTCACTGGACGCCGGAGGAGGTTTGGGTCACCGTTCTGAATTTTAGCCGCATGGACCCCGAGCTCGCCCGTCAGGCTTACCAGCTGGGGAAGGATACGCACGAGTGGAAAGTATACTTTGCTCAGATAGACTTGAAGCAGGAGGGCGGCCCTCATCGCGAAAAGATTGTGCCAATTCTGTATCGTCCTTTTGACGTTCGCTACACCTACTA
>CALKJV010000105.1 GCA_937995505.1 uncultured Bacteroidia bacterium
GTCATCCATGCCGAGGTAAGTGGTCACCTGGATGAGGCTCTGGATGAGGGAAAGGTCTTCCGGAAGCTGTGCATGAGCTTTTTCTAAGTGCGGTAGCGCTTGCCGAAAAAGATCTTGCATCTGAGCAAAGTATTTCTGCTGCTCTTTATCGTTTTTACTCTCGTTGTACTTAGTGCTTACCTCGGCCGCCTGATTCACATAATAGGCACCGAGATTGTAATGAGCGTTGAGGTTTTCTGGATTGAGGGCTAGAACTTTATTATAGTAGACGGCAGCGGAGTCAGGATTGACTCTTTCCCACAGCTGCGCATAGATGATGAGGTAGGTTTCATTTTTAGGATCTCGCTCAACCTCCTGTCGGAAGCGCTCCAAGGCGCGCTGCTGAAGGGCAGGATTTTGGAGGTAGAGGTTGAGTTCGGCTCGGCGAATGTTCTCATCTGTGGGAAACTTATTTCGGCCTTCGTTGGCGACCTCTAAGGCCTTATCCCCCTCGCCACGCCCTCCATAAGCAGAGATAAGCGAAGCATACACAAAAGGCAGCGTCTGGTCATTGGGAATGGGCTTTTTAGCAGAGAGGGTACGGGCCAACTCTAAGTCAGCAATAGCCGCAGCGGTATCGCGCAGCTGAAGGGTTACTAAGCCTCTAAGCGCATAAGGGGGATAAAATTCTTTCTGTCCAAGCTGGTCATACAGCTCCAAAGCCCAGGTAAGGTGCTGGCGCGCTTCCGGAAGCTTGTCTTTCTGGAAGAGCTCAAACCCCTTGAGATACAGCACACTGGAGGCCTGTGCAGCTAAAATTTTGAGATCATCGGCAAATTCTTTGGAAGCATCATACTCGCGAGCTTTTCGCATAGACAGTACCACCTGCTCCAGGAGGCTGGGATACTTCTGCAGGACCTTGTCGGGTTCTTTGCTGCCGAGGAGGAGGCCCATGTAGGCTTTGGCGCGCAGGACATAGCCTTTGGCCATGTCCTTAGCCTTGAGAAGGTCGGGCTGCGCAAAAGCTTGGTCCAAAAAGCTGAGCGCCTTCTCAAACTCCCCATCTTGGACTGCCAAAGCGGCAGAGGTAATTTTACTCTTCTGCGCCCATACCAGACATAAAATGGGCAGTACCAGCCCAATCCGCATGGCGCAAACATACACAAAAACTCTAAGCCCTCATCTCGCTAACAAGGGCTATCTTTGCTGCATGCGATATGTGGCGTTCGTAATATCGCTGCTGTGGGCGCAGAGCCTCGCAGAAGCTGAGCAGGCTTTGAGCCGAGAAAATTACAGCCGAGCCCTTACCCTCACGCAGCAGATTCTCTCGGCAAAACCCAAAGAGCTCTACGCCTATTACCTCCAGGGAGCTGCCTACCTCGGCCAGTATCGGCAGTCAGACGAAGAAGACACCCGACGAACCCTGCTTCTGAGCCAAGCCCGAGAGTCGTTTACCCAGGCGCTGGGCAAAAATCCCAAATACGCCTTAGCCCATGTCGGAATAGCGGAAGTAGAAATCCTGGGCAAAAACCCTGAAGCGGCCAAAGCTGCTCTCGCCAAAGCCGAAGAGTATGGCGCCGCCGAAGTCAAAGCCCTTATTGAAGCCGCCCGAGTGTATACCTTGCTCGGAGGCAAGCTCGGCGTAGACAAAGCTACCTTTCTCCTTTCCAAAGCCAAATCCAAAGACGCCTCCAATGCAGCTATCCTGCGCGGACTGGGCGACCTGTGGCTAGAACAGGGCGTGATAGAACTCGCCATAGATAACTACCAGCAAGCTATCCGAGCCGAGACCAATAATCCTGAAAACCACTACAAGCTGGGCCTCGCCTACATGAAAGCTAAATCTTACCGCGAAGCCGGAGATGCTTTCCGAAAAGCCGTAGAGATAGACGCCACCTTCGCGCCCGCCTACCGAGAACTTGGCGAAATCTACTACCAAGTCCAAAAATACCAGCAAGCCAAAGAAAACTACCAGAAATATGTCATGCTCAAACCAGAGCTGCCCGCTCGGGTGCGATATGCGACCTTCCTCTACCTAAGTAAAGACTACAAAAGCGCCATCCAAGAAATCCGCTCTGTACTGCGCGATACCTTTAGCCTCACGCTCCAACGGCTCTTAGGCTACTCGCTCATTGAAGATGGACAGTACGACGAAGGGCTAACCGAACTGGCTAAATACTTTGACAAGCAAAAGCCCGAAAAAGTCATAGCCAAAGACTACAGCTTTTATGCAAAAGCCTTAGATAAGTCAGGCAAAGACTCCCTGGCGGTGATCTACTACCAGAAAGCTATAGATAAAGAGCCTAGCCTCGCTGCCGAGCTGTACCCCGAAATGGCCAACGCCCTCAACACCCTCGGTCGCTACCGAGAAGCTGCCATTGCCTTGGAGAAGGCTATTGAGAAAAACCCCAGCCTAAACCACTACTACGCCCTCGGACGTATCTATTATAAGCTCGGCCAAACCGAAAAAGATACTACCTATTACGGCAAAGCCATACGAGCTTTTGAGTACGTTCGGGAGAAAAAGCCTGACCTCGTACCCGTCTATACCGAGCTGGGGCGCTGCGCCGCTATGCTAGACCCCGAGAGCACAGAAGGTCGAGCCAAACCCTACTACGAAAAAGTTATTGAGCTCGCCAGCGCAGAGCTCTCCAAGTACCGAGCCGACCTCATTGAGGCGTATTCCTATTTAGGCTACTACCACTACGCCAAAGAAGACTACCAGAAGTCCTACGAAGCCTACACCAAACTCAAAGAGCTAGACCCCCAAAATCCCCAAGCCGCTCAAGCGCTGCCTTACTTAGAGAATATGCTCAAGCGCAGATAGCCATGCTTCTGTATGCCGTACGGGTATCCATAGAGGCCGAGATAGCCGAAGCATGGCGGAATTGGATGGTGCATGTCCATATTCCGGAGGTGCTGCAGACGGGCTACTTTCGGGGGCACCGCTTCGGAGAGGTGGTAGAGCCCTCACCCCCCGCGGGTCAGAGGGTATTTCTGGTGCTGTACGAAGCGGCCCAAGAGAGCGACCTGCGGACTTACTTAGAAAAAGAAGCCCCGCGCCTACGCGTAGCATATCCGCCTGAGTTTGCTGGCCGATTCCAGGCCGAGCGCTGGATATGGAAGATGGCATAGAACCGATTGTTATCATCGGCGCTGGGCCAGCTGGCCTAGCCTGCGCCTGGCGTCTGGCCGAGTTGGGTTTCTCTCCCCTTCTCTTAGAGAAACATACCTTCCCCCGTGATAAGGTTTGTGGCGATGCCCTCAGCGGAAAGGTCGTAGCCCTCTTACGCAAACTGGGTGGGACAGCCCTGGTAGAGGACCTTTTACGCCAGCCTTTTGCCCTACCCGTAGAAGCCCTGGACTTCATAGATAAGGGGGGGCGGCGAGTACGGCTGCACTTCCCGCCTAAGCAGGGCTTACCCCAGGGCTTCGTCGCACCCCGCTATGCGTGGGATGCCTGGCTGGTACGTCACCTGCCCTCTGCTGTACGCCTACGCACAGGCAGTACCGTAACCCACCTACAGCGTGAAGGAACACTCTGGCGCATCACCCTATCGGAAGGGCCGCCTATCCTCACACGATTCGTGGTAGGAGCGGATGGGGTAGCTTCACGCGTGGCGCCTTGGGTATGGCGGTACCACCGCTTAGAACGACCGCCCGTGTATCCTGCCGTACGAGGCTATGCACCAGAACCCCCACCGGCAGCCTTAGAACTGCACTTCAGACCCCCGTATCTGCCAGGCTACCAGTGGACCTTCCCCACGGCTACACCGGGCGTAAATATCGGTATCGGCCTACCCGACTGGGCTGCGAAGCGTCAGAAGCTCTCCCTTCGCCAGCACCTTCAAGCGCAGTATCCTACCCTCACGCAAATCAAAGGCCACGGCATTCCCGTAAGCCTACGCTATCGGCCGATCACCGGTCCGGCTTGCGCACTCGTAGGGGATGCGGCAGCCCTCACTGACCCTTTCACCGGCGAAGGCATCGGTAACGCCCTACTAAGCGGCATACGCTTAGCTGAGGCACTGGCCCGCGTACCTGAAAAAGATTGGGCAGCTGCCGACTGGGAAGCGCTCTATAGCCGCCCCCTCTACCGAGAGCTTGCTCACGAGCTGCGCCTTACGCGCTGGCTCCACTACGTAGCCCGCTCAAATACCGCCGTACGCACCTTGATTGGGCTGCTAGCAAAATACCCCTCTCTCTCTGCACCGCTGCTACGTTGGTACGGTGCTACTTAGCCTCGCGGCCGATAAAAGACCCTATAACGCGCCGGTATTACCAGAAACGACAGTACCAGGCACACGGGCATGCCTACCACGATAGTGATAGCTAAGGGCTTCTGTACCTCGGCCCCCATGCGCTGCGATACCGCAGCCGGCAAAAGGCCTAAGGAACCAATCAGCATCACCATCACAAGCGGCCGGACCCGGGCTTTCACCAGACTTCGAGCCAAGGCCAGCGCTCGCACCCCT
>CALKJV010000106.1 GCA_937995505.1 uncultured Bacteroidia bacterium
CACGCCTCGCCCTTTACCGAAGGGCCTGCGCAGCAAAATCGCCCTCCTGACCAATGTACCCAAAAATGCTGTCATCCAAGCAGTTGATGTGCCGAATATCTACCTGGTGCCCTTTCAACTGCGCAAAGAGCGCATAGATGAGGTGATTTTGCGCCGATTTCGGCTGCCCCTGCGAGGCGAACCCGACCTAAGCCAATGGAAAACCTTCGTAGAGCGCCTCCAAAACCCCAAAGCCACTGTGCGCATCGGGCTTATCGGCAAGTATGTGGAGCTGCACGACGCCTACAAGTCTATCCACGAAGCGCTTATCCATGCGGCGGGCTGGCATGCTCTGCATGTAGACTTAGAGTGGATCTACTCGGGCGACATCACGCCAGAGAACTGCGAGCGCCGATTGAGAGGCTTACAAGGTCTCTTAGTAGCGCCAGGCTTCGGTGAAAGGGGCCTGGAAGGTAAAATCACTGCAATTCACTACGCTCGCACAAAAGGTGTACCTTTCCTCGGTATTTGCCTCGGCATGCAAATGGCGGTGGTAGAATTTGCCCGACACGTGCTGGGCTGGAAAGAAGCCCACACCACTGAAGTAGCCCCTGATACACCCTATCCCGTGATTGACCTCATGCCTGAGCAGCGCACCCAGACCGATAAAGGCGGCACCATGCGCCTCGGCGCTTATCCGTGCGAGATTCGCAAAGGCACCCTCGCCTGGCGCATCTACCAGAAACCCCTCATCTACGAGCGCCATCGCCACCGCTACGAGCTCAATAACGCTTTCCGCCCCCAGCTGGAAGGAGCCGGCCTTATCGTGAGCGGCGTATACCGAGAGAAAAACTTAGCCGAGATTATTGAGCTCAGAGGGCATCCTTTTTTTGTGGGGGTGCAGTTTCATCCGGAGTTTCAGAGTCGAGTAGAAGAGGCGCATCCGCTTTTCACGGCATTTGTGGAGGCGGCGGCTCGCACCGCAGCTGACTGAAAAATACGCTTGGCCAGGGCAAATGCTCCGCAGGATCCCAGAAGCGCTCGGTAAAATTCTGTACCCGGTCCTCCTCTACGAGGAGACCTTCTGCGACTAAGCGCTCCGCCATCGCAGTCGGCGTGGGGAAATGAAACTTGCCGGTAAGATACCCTAAGCGATTGACGACCCGATGTGCCGGTACAGGGGGCTGGGCTGCATGACTGGCATTCATTGCGTAGCCAACTAAGCGAGCGGCCTGGGGCGCCCCCAAATAGCGCGCAATAGCTCCATAGCTCGTGACTCGCCCGGGGGGTATCCTACGTACCACCGCCCAGACCCGCTCAAAGAAGTCAGGCTCCTCCTCCCCCCGCCCCATCCCCTACCGACTGGTAGTGTGCTCTTAGCCGATAAAAGACCTGGCGAGAGACGGGTTCGTAGAGCTGCTGCCCGCCCGGTAGCACCGTCTCAGAAGTACTGGCCTTGCGGTACGAATAGTGCGCTAAGCCCCCCGTACGCGCACACACGGCATGCAGCTTAGTTACAAACTCTGCGATAGCCATCAGATACGGCATAGGTCCGAAAGGGCGCCCACGGTAGTCCATATCTAAGCCGGCGATGATTACTCGTTTGCCGGCATTGGCGAGGCGGTCAGCTACTTCCACAATCCCTTCGTCAAAAAACTGGGCTTCGTCTATGGCCACTACCTCGGCTTCGGCGCTCAAAAGGTAGACCGCATCTGAGTTGGGCACTGGGGTAGCTTCTAAGAGGGTCTGGTCGTGGGATACGATAGCTGTGGCGTGATAGCGGGTATCTATGTCGGGCTTGAAGAGGCGTATGCGTTGGCCGGCGATCTGGGCGCGACGCACCCGCCGAAGGAGCTCTTCGGTTTTGCCCGAAAACATTCCCCCGCAAATCACTTCAATCCACCCCGTACCCGGCGACAGAATCGGCTCCATACCGCAAAAATACCAGCCCTTAGCTCAGTGCGGCGTATCTACCTTACAGCAGGCAGGCAACCGCTCAAAAGCCGACGGATCGCGCCGCACCGTATCGGCATCGTACCCTACCCGGGCAATAGCCTGACGAATCCGCTCAGGGGAGGTCTTGTCCTTGCGATACACGACGGTAATCCACTTTTTGGGCACATCTACTTCTACATGTCGGATGCCCCGCTGCGTAGAAAGACCTTTCACGAGGGTACGGCGGCAAGTCTGGCACACAATCGTAGGGCTATGAATCTGCACGGTATCTAATTGGGCCCGCAGCAGAGCTCCCAGCCAAAAAAGGCCCAGAAAGGCTATTCGCATGGACAAAGATAGGCATTTTGAGGGAGTAGCTTGCGGGTCAAGGGCCACACAAGTAGCAGCGTACCCAACCGTGCAGCCAGCAAAGCGCCCATGACGGCATATAAGGCCGGCAAGCGCAGGGCAAAAAGCCCAATCCCCGCGAAGGTCAAGGTAGCTGCCAGCTCCACTGCACCGATGAGGAGGTTGATGCGAGTGGCACGCCCCCAGATACATACGCCCTTCAGGTAGGCTAAATAGGTTACGATAGCAGGCATAGGCGCGCCGAGGAGGAGCCCTACCTTAGCTAAGGCCTGTACCGAGTCAGGTAGGGAAAATACCCTGCCCAGCCACACTTCGCGCAGGAGCGGTAGAGCCAGCAGGAGGAGCCCCATGCTACTAAGTACCCCTAAGGCATGGGCAAAAGGCAAGAGACTTCGCCGGGCTGAGGTACTGAGAAGGACAATGACCACTTCCTGGTAGGCCACGCCCAGGCAGCTAAAAAGGAAAAGGGTATTAGTTACGGCCGGGTAAGCGGCGAGGGACAAAAGGGGTTCTCTCCCTCGGGCCATAAGCAGCGTAAGCAGGGGCGTAAGCGCCACATGGAGAATAGAGGTGAAAAGCAGCGGGCTATAGAAAGCCAGGATTTGCCGCTGGGAAAGGGGGGCTTCTACGGAAGGGGGTAACTTCCCTAAGGAGCTATGGGCCCATAAGCGAATAGCCAGCATTTCGGCGGTTACGCCGGTAGAGAGCGACAAAGCGGCAATCCAGACGCTGGGCCAGGGGAGGAACTTCGCAGCGAGGGTAGCGGTGAGGGTAAGGGCAGCTAAGCGCACTACGGTACCCCAAGCCACGGCCCGAGAACGCCCCTGCCGAATAAGGATGCCCTGCCAGAGACGCCTGTATCCGATAGCCGCAGGCCACGGCACCAAAAGCCATATAGCGCCTGCTACCCGCAGGGCCATGGCTTCGGGCAGCTGCCAGATGAAGGAATTGAGCCATAGCAATACCTCAGGCACCCCTAGAAGGCCCATGACGCCGGAGAGGGGGAGGTTTAGTCTCGTGGCGAAGCGCCAAAGCCGCTCGTAGTTAGGCCGGTTATCGCCCAGCGCAGCCCCAGCGCTAAGGAGCATCATGATGGGCGCCTCTACAATCAGCGCCACTGCAAAAGCTACACTGAAAGCCGCTAATCCTTCGGTGGGGTAAGGTAAGCGCCCAATCAGTGAGACCAGAATAGGGCCTTCTACGGCCATCATGAGCCAGTTGAGGGCTAAAGGCCCCCACAGGCGAAAGATCCGCCCCCAAGCGCCAGGCTCTGATAAGGCTGCCCAGCTCATAAAGCAGGCAAGCGAAGTTGTGGGCGCTTCCGCCCCTCTGCTAAAATGTGTTCCAAAATAGCCAAGGGCGTATAGCCCGCTAGCATTGCCTGATGGAAAAATACAGTCGCAGGCGTAAGGCCGGGGAGCGCGTTCACCTCTATGGGCCAAAACTCTACCTGTCCTCCCCCCAAAAGCCGCACAAACCCATCTACTCGCGCATAACCATGTAGGCCCAGTGCTTCTGCGATGGCCTCAACGGTACGCTGCACTTCTGCTAAGGCGGCGGAGTTTGCCGATAGGTCAGCGGGGTACAGCCGAGCTGGCGTAATATTCTGCCCTGCCCCTGCTAAAAATTTCTCTTCTAAGCGGAGGATGCCTGTGCCTTTCACGGTCTCACTGGGGGGAAAAGCCTGATACCGTACCTGTCCGCCCTCTGTGTGGGTGATCACACCCACAGTAACCTCTACCCATTCAGGGCCATGGAGGTAAGTTTCTATGAGGGCTTCATCTTTGGCCGGGAAGGGCGCATCTGCCGCTAAGCCTAAACTTTCTCGGAGCGCCGGAGATAGCTCTGGCTCCGCCCGAAAGATAGCCTGTAAATACTGCGCTAAAGCCTCTCGGTGCGGGATTACCATTACTCCGCTGCTGCATCCCTCATCCACAGGCTTGGCGATAAGGGGATAGGGTCCACAGGCTTCCTCAATGGTGCTTAGGAGGGACTCGGCATCTTGCTGCCAAGCAGAACGCTGCGCCCGATAGTGCCTGGGCACTCGGAAGCCCCGCTGCGCTAAGTAGCTCTGCGTAGCTGCCTTATCCATCGCTAAGGCACAAGCGGACGGACCGCTCCCATTGTAGGGCAAACCCAGTCTATCCAGGCGCTGTTGCACTGTGCCGTCTTCGCCTGGTCGCCCATGAAGCGCCAAAAACACAAAATTAACCCGCTCTGCCAGCTCCTCCCAAGATACAGGCCGAGCCGCATACGCTGCATGGAGCGCATACGCCCGAGAGATATCCGCTAGACGCTCTCGGGTACGAGCGGTAACCTCTGGAGGCGTAGAGGCCCGTAGGGCACGGGCTACATCATCTGCATTGTCTTTGAAAAGCAAGCGCGGGGGAAGCTCCCAGAGTTGAAGCGCTTGCCCAGACTGCTCCAGAAAGAGGGGCAGTACTGCATAACGGGCCGAAAGCTTCTCTACTACGTTTCGGCCGCTTTCTGAGGAGATATGTCTCTCCGTAGAAGGCCCCCCGAAAACCACTGCGATAGTCTTTCTTACGGCTAAAGGAGGTTCAGTAGGTCGGCCCAGGAGAAGGCGATTGCGCTTAAGAAACCCCCGCATCGGCCCTGTGCGAGGCTGCTCCATAGACCGCTCAATCACATAGGTCAGAAAATCTCTCGGTGTGAATCCCACTTCCGCTACTTGGTGAAACAAAAGGGAGGCCGGCAGCATCCCCGAAGTGGTATTAGGGTCATTGAAGTACACGACTCCGGCTTTGTCTACAATCCCATCTATACGGGCATATACGGAGAGTTGAGCTTTTTCGGCGAGCCGCTCGGCTTCTCGCTGAATGTCGGCATTGGGCAAAGCCGCCGAGGGAGTAGATTTAGAGCTGGTACCGGCAAGGTATTTTGCGCGGTAGTCGTAGAGGGTGTCGGCTTTGCGGATATGCGTAGGAGGGAGGGCTACAAATTCGCCGGAGGGCTTCTGCAACACGATCACTGAGAACTCCTCTCCCGAAACAAATGCTTCCGCCAAAAGGGAAGGCGGACTGTCCCAGGCTTCTACATACCCCTGGCGTGGCCGCTTCTGTAAAAAATGTTCCAGCTCTGCCCAGTCTGTAATGACTTGGCGGGGCGCTCCACCTCGGTCTCGGTAGAGTATAGGCAAGCTCAGCCCTTGCGTGAGGTCCAGTAGTTTCGCGGTGGGTCGGTCTGGCAGCCAAGCCGCCGGCCAGGTGAAGGCACAACGATACGCCTGCTCCAGCACCTCTTCGGGAGAATGGCACACCGCCACCCCGATAGTAGAGCCTTGGAGGGGATGCTTGAGCACGCAGGGGAAGCCCACTTCGTCGCCAATCTGCTCTACTATTTGCTTCGGCTGCTGCCATAGCCACGCCCGAGGAAAAATCACATGTTTCGGCACGGCAAACCCTTGCCCGGCTAACCAACTGCGTTGAGCGGCTTTATCCATGCCCCACGCACTGCCCCACAAGCCTACGCCTGTGTAGGGTAGTCCCACTTGCTCTAGGAGTCCTTGGATGCTTCCATCTTCCCCCCCCAACCCATGCAGCACGAGAAAAGCCCCATCTATGGCTTCGCTTAGAGCCTCTACGGGCAAGACAGGCCCTAAGCGCGTGAGGGCCTGCATGTAGAGCGAGCTTTCGGGATACGCTATCTGCTCGGCATACAAGGGGAATCGTACGCCTGCGGGAAACAGCTCCGCCGGCGGAAAGAAATCCGACAACATGCCATAATACAAGTAGCTCGGCGATAGACGCACAAACCGATGAAAAGCATCCAGAAAGATGGGAATAGGTTCAAAATAGCGTCGGTCGAGGAGATCATACACAGTGCGACCGCCCGCATAGGAAATCTCACGCTCTCGGGAGGCGCCACCGAAAAGTACGCCTATTCGCACAGCGCAAAAGTAGCAGCTTGGCGGGGCTATGGCATGGCTTTTGTTTTACATTTAGGGCTATGGCTGAGGAGCGCAACCCCTTTGCTGAGGACATGGACGGCCTGGCATACGTCCTTCGAGCGGCAGGTATGCTAGAATTCCCACCTGTAGAGGCAGATGCCCTACCTGTGCTCCCCTTGCGAAATACGGTGCTTTTTACAGGGGTAATTTTGCCCATATCGGTGGCTCGCCCCAGCTCGCTCCAGCTCTTAGAGTACCTGCGAGAAAATCGCAATCCCTATCTCATCATAAGCGCCCAAAAAGACCCTGAAAAAGATGAACTGCAAGCGGAGGATATTTACCCTATAGCCACTGTGGCTAAAATTTTACGCGCCCAGACTAACTCTGATGGGCATGTATCGCTTATTATTCAAGGGCGACATCGGATACGGATAGAGGAATTTACGCAGGAGAAACCCTTTCTGATAACGAAGTTCTCTTATGCGCCGGAGCGCACACCTGACGAGACTTTGCAGCAAGCGCTCCTGCGTGCCCTCCGAGAGAATGCTACCAAAGCCATAGAGCTCATTCCTGACAGCCCTGGCGAGGCTCGCACCCTCCTGCAAAACGTACGAGGGCTTCACTTCATGACAAACTTTCTGGCAAATAACCTGCCCATGGACCTGTCAGAAAGGCAGAACCTCCTGGAAACCGAAGACTTAGCCCAACGCGCCGAAAAGGTCCTCTCCCTCCTCCAAAACCAGCTCAACGTACTAGAAGTAACCGAAGAGGTAATCAATAAGGTACGCAACACCTTAGAGCAGCAGCAGCGTGATTACATCCTTCGCCAGCAAATCAAGGCCCTCCAAGAAGAGCTGGGCGAATCGCCCGAGCAGTCCGACTTAGTTCGGTACCGGCAGCAGGCAAAAAAGAAGAAATGGCCCCAAGAAGCTCAACAGGCCTTTGAACGGGAGATCACACGATTAGAACGCACGCCTGCTTTCTCGCCCGAACATGGGGTAATCAACTCCTATATTGAATGGCTTTTAGACCTTCCGTGGAATAGCTATACGAAAGACCGCTTTGACCTCAAAAAAGCCCGAGAAATCCTTGATAGAGACCACTACGGCATGCAAAAGGTCAAAAAGCGCATCTTAGAGTATCTCGCTGTGCTGAAGCTGCGCCGCGACATGAAGAGCCCTATTTTATGCCTGTACGGCCCACCGGGGGTAGGCAAGACTTCTCTGGCCCGCTCTATCGCTGAAGCCCTTGGCCGAAAGTATGTGCGCATGTCCTTAGGCGGCCTCCACGATGAAGCCGAAATACGCGGCCATCGCCGCACCTATATCGGGGCTATGCCGGGGCGCATCCTACAACTGCTGCGACGGGCCAGCTCCAGCAATCCTGTCTTCGTGCTGGACGAAATAGACAAAGTCAGCCGCAGCTTCCAAGGCGACCCGGCTTACGCTCTCTTAGAGGTCCTTGACCCCGAGCAAAATACCTCCTTCCAAGATCACTACCTGGAAATCCCCTACGACCTTTCGCGGGTGCTCTTCGTCGCTACCGCCAACAGTTTGGATACCATTCATCCGGCGCTACGCGACCGCATGGAGGTGATTGAACTCTCCGGCTATAGTGTACCCGAAAAACTCCAGATTGCCCGCCGTCACCTCACCCCTAAAGTAACCACCGAACACGGCCTCAAGCCCACCGCCTGGCATATCACCGATGAGGCGATCGGCTATGTGATTGAGTACTATACCCGCGAGTCAGGCGTGCGCCAGCTTCAGCGGGAGCTTGCGGCCTTGGCACGATGGAGCGCCCAAGAGCTCGTAGAAGATCCCCAAAAAACCCTCCGAATTGAGGTAGACCAGGTCGACTCTATTCTCGGCGCCCCTAAGTTTGAAAAGGAGTCGTACGAACACGACCTACGGCCAGGGGTAGGGGTCGGGCTGGCTTGGACGCCGTATGGGGGCGATGTGCTTTACATAGAGACGCTCGCCATGCCCGGCGAAGGCAAACTCACCCTCTCCGGCCAGCTCGGCGACGTAATGAAGGAATCCGCCACCCTCGCCTATCACCTCGTGCGAGCCTATCGCCTGGCAGAGCCTGAATGGTTCAAAAGCCATGACATCCACATCCATATCCCAGCGGGAGCGATTCCGAAAGATGGTCCCTCGGCGGGCGTGGTACTCTTAGCGGCCTTGGCTTCCTTAGTGACCGGGAAGCCCTTGAGACCTCGCTTCGCTATGACAGGCGAAATTACCCTGCGCAGCAAAATCTTACCCGTCGGCGGCATCAAAGAAAAACTCTTAGCGGCCCTGCGGGCAGGCATCACCGAAGTCGCTCTGCCCGAATTCAACCGCAAGGAAGTAAGCGAAATTAGCCCGGAACTCTTAGAGGGGCTAAGCATTCGGTACTTCCGAGAGATCCCTGAAGCGATCAGCTATGCGGTAGAAGGGTTGACCCTGCCCAGCTTAGCGGTATTACCCAGCTGAGCTGCGCCGCTGCGTCGGCACAAAAGGCCGAAAGTACAGAGGCGTCAATCTGACAATATCAGTAGCCTCGTGGAAGGGCGTTACGCTCTCGGCCGCCGCAGCTACAGCCTGCCAGCTCACTTCGGAGAGGTAGAGCCCTTCCTGCCCAGGAATGCGGATGTTCCCAACAAATACTAAGTCTGTGGGCAGCTGGGCTAGCCAGTCGGCTTGCGGATGCACGGAGGGCGAGGTCAAAGGCACACCCGCCTGCCAAAGCTGACCATACCACTCACCGAGGCGAGCTTCCCATCCGCAAAAAAGCGCCCTCTCTCCCGCCCAAGGCCCTCCCAAATGCCTAAGCACATGCAGTAGCGGCACCGGATATACTTGCCAGCCCAAAGAAAGTGCCCACGCCTTTATCGCAGCAAGGCCTATCCGTAACCCCGTATGCGAACCCGGCCCTTGGTGATACACTACCCCAGAGATCCCCTCCCAGCTCAGCTGTGCTTGCTCAAGCACCTCTTGTACAAGCAGAATGAGCTTTTCGCTGTGCTGCCTCGGCCAATCCCACCGCACCCCCCCTACGACCTGCCCCTCC
>CALKJV010000107.1 GCA_937995505.1 uncultured Bacteroidia bacterium
CAGGCTAGTAATGAGAGAATAGACTCGCCAACAGTCGGCCTTCTCTCGCTCGGGCGGCGAATCTAAAATGATCCGTATGGCAAAAATATCATACACTTCCTCAAAGGGCACGCCTTGCCGCTGCATCTTTTGGTAAATAGAACTGATGCTTTTGATTCGGCTTTCAATTCGGTAAGATACTTCTATCTCGGCCTGGAGGCGGCGCTCTATCGGTTCTAAGAAGCGCTGAATGTACTTCTCACGCTCCTTGGCGGTTTCTTGGAGTTTGCGTTCCAGCTCGGCGTAAATCTCTGGGTGCTGGTAGCGCAGGATGAGGTCTTCCATTTCGGACTTGAGGGGATACAAGCCCAAGCGATGGGTAATCGGCAAGTAAATGTATTCGGTTTCAGCGAGAATTTTGGCTTGCTTTTCTGGGCGCATGCCTTCCAGCGTGCGCAGGTTATGGAGGCGGTCGGCCAGCTTGATAAGGGCCACTCGGATATCATCGGCCATCGTGAGAAGTATCTTTCGGAAGGTCTCGGCCTGCACAGACTCTAAGGGGCTTTGGACACGCTGGATCTTGGTGAGGGCTTCCACGAGGCGGGCTACCGTGGGCCCAAACTGCTGCGCGATCGTCTCTACATCCGTATCGGTATCCTCTGCTACATCATGGAGGAGGGCCGCTATAGTCGCTGAAAGGTCTCGCAATCCAATTTCCTTCACGAGAATAAGGGCGACGGCGATAGGGTGGAGGATATAGGGTTCGCCGGTGCGGCGTCGGGTAGCGCCATGCTGTTCCAGCGCGAAACGAAAAGCCCTTCGCAGCTCTGTGCGCCCCTTTTTGTCTATGAAGCTCGCACAGGCTCGGAGGAGCCTACGATACGCCGTGAGAATGCTTTTTCGTTCGGCCTCACTAAAAGCAATCTCCCATGCTACAGCCATACAAGCTGAAAGATACGCAATCTTCTCAAAATCCCCATCTTTGCCCAATGCGGGTGGGGATCGCACTTGTAGCCGTACTGTGGGCGCAGTCGGCGTTACCGTACGCGGCGCTCCATCGCGCAGTCTTCCCTGCGGTGCGAGACACGACTTTACGCACGTGGCTCCCGCGTTTGCGGGAGGCCATGGAAGCTCAGCGCCGCATAGAGTGGAACGACCGCTTTTTCCGAGAAGTCGCCGGACTTTACCTTCAGCAGTCGGACTCTTTACTGGTGCTCTGGGGAACTCTGCGGCGGTATGTAGGCTTAGACAGTGCGGCCCTTGCCCGCTTCTGGCTTCCCTTTCAGGACCGTACAGCTGACCCCCTGAGCCTCGCCGCTACTCTACAAGCGAGCATAGCGCCCTTCCGAGAAGATACCACCCAGTTAGGGTACGTGCTTAGACAGATGCATTCCCTCGCTCAAGAGGCCCTCCAGGCTTGGCTCACGGTTCCAGATACCCCCCCAATTGTTCCTATCGTAGAATCGGCCCTACGAGGGTACCTCAAAGTCTTAGCGGCCTCGTATGCTTTTTTTGGGTTTGATGAGTCGCCAGAACCTTGGACTCAAAAAATGCAGACCATAGAAGCCATCGGCCTCTTGGAATACTACGCCTACGGCGAGAGCGCTAATACCTACCGAGCATGGAAGCGGGGCTATCTGCGCTAAGGGCTGGGCTTGAAGCGGGGGATAGGATAAGCCTCGCCCGGGTGCTTTCTCTCATTGAGAGCGTACGCGCAGAGGATGTTGCGCGGCGGTTTGTGCTTTTAGATTCACTCCCTACTCCGACTCAACCTACCTATCGGGTGGGCTTCACGGGCACGCCCGGCGCCGGCAAAAGTACCCTCATTGATACCCTCGGGGCCTATGTGCTTGAGCAGTATCCTGAAACGCAGCTGGCCGTGCTCACGGTGGATCCTTCCAGCTGGCGCAGTGGCGGTAGCCTCTTGGGCGACCAGACTCGTATGCAGCACCTCTCGGGGCATCCCAGGGCCTTTTTGCGCAGCTTTGCTTCGGGGGGGCACTTAGGCGGCCTTCACCCCCGCATCTATGAAGCCGTCATCGCTTGCGAAGCAGCAGGCTTCTCGTGGATCTTTTTGGAAACCGTGGGTACAGGGCAAAGTGAGATTGAGTTGCGCTACGCGTGCGATCTTCTTTTGTATGTAGCGCTGCCGTACGGGGGAGACGAAGTGCAGGGGCTCAAACGCGGCCTTATGGAAGCCCTGGATGGCGCCGCCCTCAATAAGGTAGATACCACGCCGCCTGCTGAGGTGCATCGCGCGCAGTTTCAGCTGGAGACGGCCCTGCACTTTCTACGGGGCATGGAAGAGCGGGTGCCTTTTGTGGTGGCTGTCTCTGCGCTCACGGGCTTGGGGATCGCAGAGCTTTGGACGAAAATTCACGAAGCCTATCTACCTGACCACATCGCGCAGCAGCGCACCCAGCAGCGCGCGTACTGGCTGGAAAAGTACTGGCAAGAGGCCCTCCAAACCTGGTTAGCCCGCTCACCGTATGGGCAGCTGTATGCAGACCTTCGCAAGCAAGCTACGGAAAAAAGCCTTTGGCAGCTTGCCCGGGAGGTATATCGGGCCTTTGGGCTGATGGAATAAAAAAAGCGCCCCCGATTAGGGGGCGATAGGAGTTAGAAGGGGGTGGCGCTTAGCGCTGAATGTGCAGCTTCTGGACGGTGCCCGTAGAGCGCTCGCGCAGCGTAGAGAGGGGCTATTAGCCCTTGTAGTTTGCCCACAAGTATCTCGCGATGTTCCTGACCTCGGTTTTCAATCTAAGGTGGGCTCACG
>CALKJV010000108.1 GCA_937995505.1 uncultured Bacteroidia bacterium
CCACTTGGGCTGGGCAGGGGGAACTTTCGCTGCCCTTCCCTACGCCTGGCCTTTACTTTTTACGGATCTCCACTGCCACAGAGCCCTACACAGAGAAAGTCCTCTGGCTCGGCACCCCTTAGGCCCTAGCAAAAGCCTTTCTTTGCTGCATGCGATGGACAGCGGCGGTAGCTGGGCTTTTTGGCGTAGGGGGCCTTATTGGTGCCACCCTGCATGCCCATGTATTACCTGTACCAGCCCTTCAGCAAGGAGCTTACCTTGCCCTCTTCCACACTGCCCCGCTTCTGTGGCTGAGCCGTTCTCAACCTACTCTCTGGGCTACCTTACAAGCCAGCTTCTTCACTGCGGGAGTACTTCTCTTTACAGGCAGCATCTACCTACGCTACTTAGCGGGCTGGACCCAAGCAGCCGCTATCGCCCCTGCGGGGGGTACCCTCCTGCTCTTAGCATGGGGGCTAGTACTTCTAAGCAGCCTTCGCAAAAGCTGACGCTGCATGCATATTATAGGCTTTATGATTCTGCGCAATGGGCTGCGCATGGACTACCCCTTTCGGGAGGCAATCGCTTCGGCGCTGCCCCTGTGCGATCGGTTTTATGTGTCGGTCGGGCAGAGCGAAGATGGCACCTGGGAGGCATTAGCTGCGTGGGAGGAACCCAAACTCATCCTCCTTCGGAGTGAGTGGGACCTTTCGCTGAGAGAGGGAGGTAAAGTGCTAGCGCAAGAGACCAACAAACTCCTTGCGCAGCTCCCACCCGCCGACTGGTACCTTTACCTGCAGGCCGACGAGGTATTGCATGAGGCCGACTATCCCGCACTAGAAGCCAGCTTGCACCGCTGGAAAGACCATCCCGAAGTGGAAGGGCTGGTGTTTGACTATGTACACTTTTATGGCAGCTACCGGTGGGTAGGGGCTTCCCGCAAGTGGTATCGGCGGGAGGTTCGGGTGATCCGAAGGCTACCCGGGGTAGCTTCGTACCGCGATGCGCAAGGGTTTCGCCGCTGGGGACGCAAGCTACGGGTTAAGCCCGCAGGGGCTCGCGTCTTTCACTACGGCTGGGTGCGTCCGCCCGAACGCCAGCGCCAGAAACTCCAAGAGCTGCACCGCTACTGGCATAACGACGCCTGGATAGAGGCAGCTCTGCCGGAAACTTTTGTGTATGATGGGAACGACTGGCTTGCCCCCTTTACCGGTACGCACCCGGCCGTCATGCAGGACCGCGTAGCCTCAGAGCCGTGGATTTTTCGGTACGATCCTCGGCAAGCCCGCCTTTCGCTGCGTGAGAGGCTGCTGCACTGGATAGAAGCGAAAACTGGTTGGCGACCGGGGGAATTTCGGAATTATCGCCTCATCTAAGCGCTAAGCTGTAGATGATTTCGCCGAGGGAGTCAGCTTCCGAGAGCTTTTCAAAGCCGGCCCGCTCAAAGAGGCGTTGGGCGGGGAAGTTTTCGGGGTGAACCGCCGCCCGTAGCTCTGCGAGTCGGGCGGAGCGTCGCAGCTCCCGAATGAGTGCCAAAAGGCCTGCTCGCCCATACCCCAAACTCTGGTAGGTAGCATCCACCCAGATACGGCTAATCCACAGCCGAGGCGGCGCCCCAGCCACCTCAATAAAGCCGATTAGGGTATCTCCTTGCCACAAGCCCCAAGACTGAAGGGGTATATCACTTGCCAGTTCGGGTGCAGGGGCATATACCTCTTGTCCCGGACGAAGGTGAACGGAGGAAAGCCGAGTGAGCTCTTCAGAATTGAGCCGGCGCAGCGTAAAACCTGCCATGTACAAAGGTATTACCTAAAAAAGATATTACCTTAGGGTGAGCTTGTGACTCGCCCCCAGCTACGACTATCAGCGGCGGCCTGTTCTACCAAGTGATGGGCCAGCTCAGCCCCCAGATAAGCATCAATAAGCCGATGCGCCACGTACAGGAGTGGAGTGAGCAGGATAGCTAAGGTAGCCTTGTAGAAGTAGTTTAGCAGGGCTATCACCGTAACCTGAGCGAAGCTCCAGCCAGCCCCCCACCAAAAAGCGATATACAACACTACGAAGCTATCTATGAGCTGCGAAATGAGCGTAGAGCCCGTGGCTCGTACGGCAAGCCAACGCCCCCGAGTGAGCCGTCGTAGCCAATGAAAGCTCACTACATCCACGAACTGCCCCAAAAGAAAGGCCGTGATAGAACCCACCACAATCCACATGCTCTGCGCAAACACCACATAAAACGCATCTGGCATATACACGGCGCGCCCCCCTACCTTATTCCAGATCCAGAAATCGGCAGGGGGTAAAAGGATAGCTAGCCCGACCATAAGAAATGCGTAAGCAATGACACTAGCCGCAAGCCAAGAGAGAAACCGCACGGCTCGCAGGCCGAAGTATTCATTGATAAGGTCGCTGGTTACAAAAACGATAGGCCAGAGCAGCACACCCGTGGAGAGGGAGAGGCTCAAAGGCCCTTCGCCGAAAAGGAAGAACGCTATCGGCTGGCCGCCGAAAGCCCGCTCTAAGGAGAAGACTTTTACGCCGATGAATTCTGCGATTAGGGCATTACCCAAAAATAGGGCGGCTAGAACTGTGAATAGGCGTTGGGGTTTAGCGATCATTCAATGGGGTATAGGTGGCCTTCTTCGGCGAGGTAGGTTTCGGGGAAGGTACTTCGGGCCTCTTCTAGAAGGGGGCGCACGTCGCGGTATCGGGTGGAAAAGTGCCCTATATAGAGCCGTTGGGCTCCGCAGGCTTGGGCGATGAGGGCGGCTTCTCGAGCGGTGGAGTGAAAAGTCTGATGGGCGCGCTCCACATGCTCAGAGAGAAAGGTAGCCTCGTGATACAGCACCGTAACCCCAGAAACAAAATCGGCTATTTGGGGTGCATAGCGCGTGTCGGTGCAATAGGCGTAGCTTTTAGGGGGGGAGGGGGGTAGGAGGAAATCTTGGAGCGAGTAGGTTTTTCCTTGATGTGCCACGGAATTCCCTTTTCGCAGCTCAGAGAGGGCTTCTGGGGGAAGGCCGAGGGATTGCAGGCGTGCTCCATTTATGCGAGGCGGCTTGGGCCTTTCTCGGAAGAGATATCCTAAGGTAGGTACTCCATGCTGCAAGGGAAAAGCGTAAACCTCAAGGTGGGGAGTTTCCCACAGGGTTACGGGCTGCCGAAGGGGCAGCACTTCCCGTATAAAGAACGGATAGCGTAGCGTAGAAAAAGTGCCTTGGAGCTGCTGCTCCACAAGGGCTCGCAGTCCAGGTGGGCCCCATAGGTAGAGGGGCTTCTGATGCCCTTGCATGTGCAGCGTAGTCAGAAGCCCCCCTAATCCTAGCACGTGGTCGGCATGGAGATGGGAAATGAAAATGGCTTCTAGCTTGTGAAGCTTGAGCCCCAGCCGAAAAATGCGATTTTGCGTCCCCTCTCCGCAGTCTAAAAGGAAGTGGATACCCTCATAGTGCAGCCATTGTGCCGAGTGGTGGCGACCATGCAAAGGCATGGCACTGCTACTACCCAGCACCTGCACATAAAACATCTTGTAAGCTTACTCCTCCTCTTCTTCCTCTTCTTCCCAGTCTTCCTCTTCTTCCTCCCAGTCTTCTTCCTCTTCTTCCCAGTCTTCCTCTTCCCAGTCCTCTTCCCAATCCTCTTCCCATTCTTCTTCTCCTTCTTCGTCCCAATCTAGTTCTTCTTCGTCCCACTCTTCGGCTTCTGGGTCTTCTTCTTCAGTCTTCTTAGCCAGCAGAGCGGTTTGATTTTGCAGATGCAGCAAAGCGTCCTCTATGGTCGGCATAAGCGTAAAAATTTCATTGAGTTTGGATAAGCTAAAAACGGATTGCACCGCTGGGGCCGGGGCGACCACGAGTAGATCCCTCCCCTGCTCGCCCAGGATGCGGCGCAAAAGTAACAAAGCACTCAATACCGCGCTATCAATATGCTGTACCGTACTGAGGTCCAAGATGACATTACCGGTGTGGCTATGGGCCAGCACAGCGAACTCAGATTTCAGCGTAGGCGTATGACTCGCATTGAGGCGATCCTCCAATGGCCGAAAGACCACTGCATCCGCCAGCTGCTCAATTTGATATTTCATAATCCCTGGAGAAAGGGATTATTCGCTTTTTCGGCGCCGAGCGTAGTAGGTTCGCCATGGCCGGGCCATATGTGCGTCGTATCTGGGAGCTGGGAAATAAGCTTTTGGAGGGAATCCATAATCGTATCGTAATCAGCCAGGGGGAGCTGATAGTTTCCAATGCTACCCTGAAAGAGTAGGTCTCCAGAGAAAAGCCACTCTACCTGCGGTAAATAGTATGCCACATGCCCAGGGGAATGTCCCGGTACAAAGAGCACTTCTACCGTCTGGCCGTCCCAGGAGAGAGTCTCCCCGGGCTGCAGATAGCGTTGGGCTAGGGGGCCGGGCTCATATGAAAGCCCCATGAGGGTAGCCCATTCTGCGGCGTGGGCGTACACGACAGAATCGGCTTCGTGATAGTAGATAGGTACGCCATATGATTTAGCAGCCCAAGCTACCCCTAAGACGTGGTCAATGTGGGTATGTGTTAGATAGATCGCGCTTAGCCGGGCTCCTGTACGCTGGAGGAGCGCCGCAAACGCCTGGCGCTCATGAGCGCTGTAGAAGCCTGGATCAATTAGCCAAGCCTGACCATCCGAAGCTACAAGGAGGTAGGTATTCTCCTGGTAGGGGTTGACCGTGAAGCGATGAAGCTGCATTAGGCGTACTCGTAGAAGCCTTTGCCAGATTTGCGCCCCAGGTAACCCGCTTGAACCATCTTTACGAGCAGGGGGCAGGGGGCATAGCGTGGATCCCCAAAACCCTCGTGAAGTACCCGAAGAATAGCTAGGCACACATCTAACCCGATAAAATCCGCTAGTTCCAACGGGCCCATAGGGTGGTTCATGCCCAGCTTCATGATTGTATCAATCGCCTCACGAGTAGCCACGCCCTGGTAGAGGGCGTAGATGGCTTCGTTGATCATGGGCATAAGCACCCGATTAGAGATGAAGCCGGGGTAGTCTTGTACCAGGACAGGTTCTTTTTCTAAGGCGCGCGCCCATTGCAGGGTTGCCTCCACGGTGGCAGGGCTTGTCTGCAGGCCTTGGATTACTTCCACGAGGCGCATAACCGGAACGGGGTTCATGAAGTGCATACCGATAAACCGATCGGGGTTGCGCACATGAGCTGCCAGCTGTGTGATAGAGATAGAAGAAGTATTGGTAGCTAAGATAGCGGTTTCGGGAGCCTGACGGCTTACCTCTTGCCAGATGGAGATTTTGAGCGCGAGGTCTTCGGGCACAGCTTCTACGACGAGGGCGGCTTGCGCTACAGCGGGAGCTACGCTATCATAAAAGGTAAGCCGATCCAGAAGCGCCTGTCGGGCTTCGGGGGTGAGTATTCCTTTGCGTACCTGGCGTTCCGTATTCTGGGCGACGATAGCTCTAGCTTTTTCCCATCGCTGGGTATCCACTTCTACCCAAGCTACAGGATAATCATACTGCGCAAATACATGGGCGATGCCAGTGCCCATGGTACCTGCGCCTAAAACTGCTACTTTGGACTGCATAACTTGCTCAGAGAGACAAAGATTTCTCAGCCAAGATCTGCCCCTGGTATGCCTCGTAGAGGCGCACCAGGAATGCCCCGCGCAGACTTTGAGGAAAGGTGTAAACCCTCTCGCAAGCGGCGGAATTTTCTATGGGAATTGTGAAGACTTCCTCGCCGAAGCGATTGTAGCAGCGCAGTACATACTGCCCAGGTTCCGGCAGATGCAAGCGCAAGAGGGGCGCATGGGTCCGCTCAAAATCTATGCGAGTGGGCTTAGGCGGTGCCCCCTTAGGATATCCCTCATACAAAATCGCATGGCCCGCCCGCAGCGTAGGGCCTTGAAGCACTACACGCAGCTTTGCCGAAGGAGCCGTGGGTAGGGGGCATAGATCAAACCGCTTCGGTAAACTCCATCTATCTATAGTAACTTTTTTGAGAACAATCCATTCACCTCTTGGGCTTTCCTCTTGGACCACCAGGAAGAGGGGTTTATCTGAGCTATGCACTTGGAGGCTTAGACAAAAATTTTCTCCTTCCTGCGTGGTATGCGTAAAACGCACTCCTTGGAGGGTATCTACGCTCCAGAGACAGAGCCAGAGAAGCAGCATAGACAATGCAGATTACTGCGACTTCTTTATCATTTCCATAAGCTCTATGGCTCGAGCTGGGGCAAAAATGAGGTAGTAGAGCATAAAAAGAACCATTACAGTTAGCACAGCTATCATAATCACCAGGAATATCTGCACTCGCCCCACTCTTTTATCTATAGCTACCTGTTCTTCGGAGATACGCTCAAAATTATGTACGATTGCCTTTTGGGTTTTTTTCGCCTCTTCTTCTTTCTCGCGCAGGAGCTGGTTTTGGCGCTCCAGCTCTGCGTTCATCTCGTCTAGGCGGCGCTGATTGCGGTCTGCGATGCGGGTGAGGGTTCGGGCTTCGGCTAGAAGCTTATCGTACTCCTCTACCATATGCTTGTACGCCTGCAGCCATTCCTCAGGAGGCATATCTAAACGGGCTAAGGTAAGCTTAGCTTGTTGTAACAGCTGCGTTTCCTCTGCGAAAAGGTCCTTCCGACTAGCCGCACTCATAACTGTGCAAAGGTACTATTTTTCGGCTACTCTAAGCCACGCACTTCTTTCACAAAACGTATCATGCGGTCGGTATCTATGAAAAGATAGTACATCATGAAGCCTACGACTACAATAAGCGCTGTCAATATAACTATGAGCATCATGCGAGTTTTGCCCATACGATCGTAAAGAATGTCGCGCTCTTTGGCTCGTTTATGGACTTCTTTCTGCTGGACCTGGATTTGTTTTTCCAGGCCTTCTACTTCTGAGCTGAGGGCTTTTTTCTGAAGCTCCAGTTGCGCGCGGGCTTTTTCGAGCTTGTTTTCCAGGTGGGTAGCTTGATTGGTGAGAACTTCTACGATTTTGAGGAGCTTTTCGTAGTTATTGATGATAGCTTCATATGCTTCTCGCCACTCTTGGGGCGAGAGGTTGCCTTGTTCGGCTCGGCTTCGGGCTTCGGCCAAAAAGGCGGTTTCCTCTGTAAAGTATTGCGTCTGCTGGCTCATACCGGTACGAGTTCAAAAGGTACATCTAAGAGAGCCTGATAGTCCTGGCCCGTTTCCGCCATATCCTCGTCATCGGCATCATAGTGCCAGCGGATGGTGACTTTGTGGCCATTTTTGTGCATCCGCTCCAGCTTACGAAATATATCCAGGAGGCACTTAGAGGAGCTGGTATTGAAGTACTCTAATTGAAACTTGAAGGATGTATCCGGCAACGGACTTTTTCCGTACTCTTCTATCCAGTCCAGGATCTTCCGATAAAATCCGATAGCATCCTCGGGTATACTTCGGCCAGTAATCTCAAAAATGCCTAAGTCTGCGTTTAGGATGACTTTCGGCGTTTTAGAGGTAGGTTCTATCACCAGATTTCGCATGGGCGGGGCAAATTTACTTACTTCTCCGCTATGCGGGACACGCGGGCTTCCAAACTAAAGAAGGAGTACCGCTCGTTGACCGGGTGAAAGTCATACCCCAAGCGCTGCCCTGACTTTCGGGCGATGTCTATCATCCCCAGCCCTGCGGTACCCTTCTCACTGAAGCCCGTACCGGTGAGCACTTCTTGATAGAGCTGTTTGAGCTCTTCTTTTGAGGCTTTGTTGATACGATCTAAGCGCATCTTCAAATCCGGCAGGCGGTCATTCAGGATATGGTTGCCTGTGATGATGTAATAATCTTTTTCTTCCCGACCAATCATGAGCAGTGCAGTTTTGTCTCGGACAGGATTGGAGGGGTCGGTGGGAGGCAGTGCATCTAAGTGATGATAGACATTTTGGAGGCACTCCACCATCACATTGAAGACCCGCTTTTTGACCTTTCGGTCCTCCCCTTCCCCCTCAAGCTTATTTTCTACCATTTGCAAGATAGACGAAACCAAGTCAGCTGTCACCTCGCCCTGATAGACGAAGATGATGTTATTCAGCTGCATATTCTTGTAGTAGCTATAAGTCATGCTCATAAGCGATCAGGATTGGACTTTCACAGAAAGCTCAATAGGAAGGTTGAGGAGGGCTTGATAGTCCTGGCCCGTCTCCTCCATGTCTTCATCGTCCTCGTCGTAAAACCACGTCACACGCACCTCATGTCCGGCGAGATGGATAGCTTCTAACCGCTTGAGCACCTCTAAGATGTTTTTAGAACTGCTGGTATTGAAGTATTCCAAGTCAAACCGAACATGGGTCTGCGGCAGCGGCTGCTTGGCATACATATCTAGCCACTCAAAAATCGGCGTGTAAAAACCCACCGAGTCCTCTGGGATGCTGCGACCCGAAAACTCAAATATCCCATTCTCGGGATCCAAGATGACCCTAGGGGTCTTGTGCGTAGACTCAATGCGAAGCGATTCCATAGGCAATAGGATTATGTTTTTTTGATTCTGGCTTCCAGGGCGAAAAAGCTATCCTCATCGCTGAGGAACTCAAACGAATAAAGCAGTATGTCATGGGACTTCCGTGCTAAGTCTAAGATACTAATCGCCGGAACACCTCCGACTAGCTGCTCGCGACCGGGTTCTTTTGCCTGTAGGAGCTGATGGTAGCTTTCTCGCAGCTGGTCCGGCGATAAGGTGTTGACCCAATCCAGAAAGTGCTTGACCTCATGTACAAGGTCACTGCGGACCCGCCGCCCAATGCTCACCGCATATAAGTATGGCAGCTGCCGCACTACGAGGGTAGCATATCCTTTCTGCGAGCCATTATCCCCGAGCGTAAAAGACTCTACCATAATGTTGAAGAGCTTTTTGCTAATCCGCCTTTCCTCACGCGTATCTCCTAAACGGTATTCTACCAGACTGAGCACATCTACAATAAGGTCTGGAGTGATCGGGCCATGATACATGAAGACAATGCTATTGTCCAGCATGTTTCGGTAGAGCGGATAGGCATAGCTGAGGGCAGGGCTATGCAAAAGTTCGGCTTGCGAGGCATCCATATCCGATGCAAAGATATACGATGAAGCTCATAACCGTATCCCCAAAACAGTAACATCATCGGTGAGCGCATTGCTGCCCATCCAGAGCTTAAGCTCCTCTACCAGCATGCGATGCTGCTCGGCCATGGGGAGATGGCCCCAGGTGGCTAAAAACTCCCGAAAGCGCTTATGCGTGTAACGCCCCTGCGCCGCATACCCAAACTGATCTAAATAGCCATCCGTGTACAAGTACAGTTGGTCGCCGGGTTGATAAGAAAAGGTATGCGTAACGAACCGCTTGACTTCATCCAACCACAGAGCCCCGCCTAAGCCTGTCGGCGTGCCCGAAACTAAGGTCCAGGTAGCATTCTGGTACAGGAGAAGGGGCCGATGTGCCCCCGCAAACCGTACAATGCGCCGCTCCGGATCAATCACGCATAACGCTACATCCATCCCATCTTGCATGCTGTCTTGCGTACCGAACATTTGCCGTAAGCGCTTGTCCATAAAATACAAGATCTCAGCAGGATCATGCAAATGTCGCTCGCGAACCGCCCCCTCAATCAGCGTATAGCCCAAAAAAGTCATAAAAGCCCCTGGAACCCCATGCCCCGTGCAGTCTACTACTGCCACCACCATGTGCCCCCCATCTTCTCCGTACCAGTAAAAGTCTCCCCCTACCACATCTCGAAGCCAGTGCATGATAAAACTATCTGGAAAATACTGCGCAAGTCCCGCCTCTCCCGCTAAAAGCGCCCCTTGAATTCGGCGAGCATAGGTAATGCTCTCCATGATATCTCGGTTTTTCTCTTCCAGTTCTTTTTTCTGGTGCTCGAGAATATTTTTCGCTTGCTCTAAGTGTAGGTTTTGGGTACGCAGCTGCTCTTGGGCTTGGCGCAGGTCTGTGATGTCTTGGAGGAGTACGACGAGGGTTTCTACCTCGCCTTCTGGGCCCAGCTCAGGAATGGCTCGTACCGCCATCCGCCGAACCCCATATACCGAGGGAAAGTCTATTTCAGCCGACTGCACCTGCAGTGTGGCAAAGACCGAAGAAATAAGCCCTTCCCAAAAGCGCACCTCCTCCAAAGAAAACCCAACAGAGTACAGCGTATTTCGGATGTAGTGGCTAGGGGGATAGCCGGTATACCGCTCAATCGTGGGATTGACATACAAAAATCGCCCACTCTGGTCAGTGCGGAAGATGATATCGGGTGAGTTCTCTACCAGAGATTGGAACTTGAGGCGGGTACGATACTGCTTTTCATACTCTACCGCATCAGTCACATCGCGTAGGGTAAGGAGCAGCGCTTGCAAGCTGGGCTCCTGGAGATAGTTTCGGCCCACCGCCTGTAGCCAAACGGTATGTCCATCCTTGTGCCGATAGCGAAAGCGTAGGGTATGGACCGCCTCTGGCTGGTCTAAAAGGTCCTGAAAGTACTTTTTGACCGCCTCCGCATCGGCTTTCTCCACCGGACGAAAGAATACCTGAAGCTCACTGATACTATATCCCAAAAGCTGAGTGACCGCCGGGCTGCAATACTTCAAGCGACCATTCGGCTCAAAGAGTAAAACTACTTCGGAAAGGGCACTCAAGATCAGCTCCGAACGGACCTGTACCAACTCAAGCTTATGGCCTAACTGCGCATTGAGGGACTGAGATTCGTTAAGTTGCCGCTCCAGCTTGTGCGCTTGCGATTGAAGGGAATAGGCCTCAGCTTGCAAGCGGTTCTCTTTCTCTTTGTGTGCCTGGAGCTGGGCTTCCAAGGTAGAAAGATCGGAATAAAACTGCTTCTCACGCTGAGCCTCTTCGGCAAGGAGGAGGCCCGCTGCGAAAAAAGGCAAGAGAAATTCAGCTTTTTCTTTCTGGAGGTCGTCCCATTCAGTGAAGGTCGCTAAGTCCCACACGCCTCGGATGCTTTCGCCGGCGATGACGGGGAGCACGGCGAGGGCTTGAGGCTTTGCGCGTCCTAAGCCCGCCAGCACAGGCTCATACCCCGGCGGAAGGGAATTAAACCACAGGGCCTGGCCTTCTCGGGCGACCTGCCCTACCCAACCCTCTCCCATGAGAAAGGTTTCCGGCGCCTCTACCGGATACGCGTATCCATACACCCGCCGCAGGGTCTCGCCTTCCAGATAATAAAATGCCCCCATAGCTGCCCCAAGACTTCGTAAAAAGAGGGGACTTGCCTTAGCTAAATATGAAGCGACCTGAGCTTCTCGTTGACTGTGCCGCAAAATCTCCAAGCCTTCTCGCAAGAGGCTTTCTTGTAAGGCTTGTCGCTGGGTGGTTCGGGAGAGGGCTGAGACTAACGCATCGGATACCTGCTGGAGCACAGGGGGCCACTCGGAGACTTGAGGAGGGAGGCTTTTCCGTTTCACAGTGGCGACCTCCTCCAATACATGCAGAAACTGACCTAAGTGCGTTACGGTTTGCTGGACGAGCTGCGCCTCTTGGGGCAAGGCGGGGAAGGAAGCGACCTCCCAATTGCGCTCCCAAAAAAGCGCTCGCATTTGGTCGCGCAGCCTTAAAAAGGCCCGGCCGATATACCTCCACCACCATAAAGCCACGCCTACCGACAGCACCAGAAGCCCCAAAAGCACCCCGTACGCCCAGATCGTGAGGGCTCTATCCCAGCGAACCCATTCCGCTGAGCCTGCTGCCAGCGCAAGGTCGCGCTGGGTCATCACCCAAAGCCCTAAAAGCAGCAGCGCCCCCACCCCGCCTACCAGCACAGCCAAGCCAACCCCTAAATACTCAGCAATACCCCACCGTGCTTTCACCGGCTTTTCCGTTTGTACTGGACGTAGGTTTCCGCACGAGCTAAAACTTTATCTGCCAGAGCGGCTCGCAGCTTTTCCCAGGTAACAGGCTGCCCTACGCTCACTGGCGCACGTAGCGCATAGATTGCGACCACGTAGCGATGAGCTGGGTCCTTTGTAGGCGGGCAGGGACCCCCATACCCCACTCTCCCAAAGTCATTGTACCCCTCCTTTAGTCCTTGTACACGAGGCCCTACGGATGTCTGAGTGAGATTGTATACAATCCAGTGCGTGAAGGTATCCACCGGCGCATCTGGATCATACATATGCAGCACATAAGCCCGCGTCTCAGAGGGAGCTGATCCCCACTGAATCGTAAGGGACACATCAGACCCATCACAGGTATGCTCTGCAGAAAGCAGAGCACCTGCCTCATAGCCTTCTATGCGAACCCACATTTGGGCGGAAAGCCCCCCTAGGATGAAGGCGTACAGGACCTTCATTTGTACAAAGATACAGCATGCAAGAATACTTGTACAAGTTCTGCCGCTCGGAAGCGTCGGGTAGGCTCAAATAAGTCTAAGGCAGCTTGGGGCATGGTAGGGATTTCGGCGTCTGTGAGGTCTTGTACGGCGGTGAAGTGGCCTGCCTGGTGCATCAGATGAAGGCCGGCAGCGCCGTCGCGATTTGCTCCGGAAAGCAGCGCAGCCCCCGCATAGGGCCAGCGAGCCCGCACCACCGACTCAAAAAGCACATCAATGCTCGGACGAGAATAATGCACCGGCTCTTCAACCGACAGGCTCATGTACCCTTCTTCTTCTACGAGAAGGTGGTAATCCGCCGGGGCTAAGTAAATATGCCCCCCTTGGACGGCGGCTTTGTCGTCGGGCTCCAGCAGCTTCCATCGCTCTACTTGCCCAAAAGCCTCTATCATACCCACGCGGGGGTTGCGCATACGGTGCAGGCAAAGTACGATAGCCACCTCTTCTAAATAGGGCACTTGCTGTACAAAGCGCCGCACAGGCGTAAAGCTGCCAGCCGATCCCCCCATCAGCCATAAAAACGGGCGCTTAGGCGTGCTCATGCCCGCTTGCGATAAATGCGCTCGGCTTCGTTGACCCCTGTAAGGCGCTTCGCAGCCTGACACCAAAAAAGCGACTCCTTCGTCCCAATCACCAGCACCCCCCCAGGTACTAAGCTATCCACTAGCTTCGTAACTACCCGATCCTGCAAAGAAGGCGTAAAATAAATCAGCACGTTCCGACACATCACCAGCTCAAATTGCCCAAAAGGCGAGTCCATCACGAGGTTATGCGGCAAAAACTGCACATTCCGAAGGAGCTGCGGGTCAAAGACTAACTGCCCTTCCTTTTCCTCCGCATAGCGGCTAAAAGGCACTCCCGGCAAAACCGCATAAAAGTTCTGCTCATACAGGGCCCGCTGCCGAAGGGGATAGCTCACTTTGGCGGCCTGCTCCAGCGAACGCTTGTCAATATCAGTAGCGATAATTTGAGCCTTCTCGTACAGACCTGTCTCACTTAGTAGGATAGCTAAGGACAAGGCCTCTTCGCCGGTAGAAACACCTGCTTGCCAAATGCGTAGCTGGGGCAGGCTCACAAACTGCGGCAGTACCTGCACCCGCAGCGCCACCCACATAGAAGGGTCCCGAAAAAGCTCTGTCGTAGAGACCGTAATCTCATTCAGAAACCGCTCAAAGTATTCTGGCTGCGTAACGAGCCGCTGAATAAGCGTATCCGCATCAGTAAGCCCATACCGACGCATCACAGAGCCGATGCGGCGCTTGAGGGAAGCCGGCGCATACTCGCGAAAGTCCATCCCATACTGCGTGAGCATGACCTGGAAGAACCGCTCCAACTGCGCATCCGATACCTCGGGGAGAATTTCAGCCAGCACACCCCTAAGGTAACAAAGCCCCTCCAAAAAGCGCCCGCCCTCCCCTACGGAAATAGGATCGGGCGGGCATTCATCCAGTCAGGAAGTACCCTTATTAGGGGCGCAGGAGCACCTGCACAAGCCGCTGTGAACCCTGCTCTACTTGGATGAGATACGGCCCCGAAGGCAAATCCCCCACCCAGAGCGGTAGTACAACAGGGCTACCTCCCAGAGGCACGAGGCTCTGCTCCTGTACCACTTGACCTAAGGTATTAAGCACACGCACCCAGGTTCGCTCCGAACGAACTGCCAAAAAGCGTATCTGTACCTCTTCGGTGGCTGGATTAGGGAAAAGCTCTAAGTCGCTTATGCCAGCGCTTTCTTGGGATGGCAGCGCCGAGACACACCCCGCCTGCAGCCGAATCTCAAATTCCTGAAAAGATCCACAGGCATTCTCTCCATCTCGATCGGCCTCTAACTTGAGGTAATACACCTGCCCCGCTGTAACGCAAGCACTTAGCTGGACTGTGGTGCTCTGTACATTGCTAGCCAGGCAGACCGAGCTTGTAAGCCCGCCCCCGCAGGGAGGAGCTAAGTCTAAATCACCCCCCCTGTACAAGTGAAGCACCGGCCAAAGGGCGGCACCACCTTGGAAATTCGTACAGGTAACCGTCAGCGTACCTGTAACATCTGGGCGGATAATCCATAGCATATCCGGAGAAGTATAGGAGGGCTTGCCGCTACAAGCAAGCGTATTGCTATTGTCAAACTTATTTTTCTTTCCGCAAGTAGTGCCTGCCCCGTGGGCATACGGGAAGGAGTTTACCCTAATCACGCCAGGAGGGTCCGCCGATGCCACCACCTGAATCGCATCTACCGCCGCCGGCGGCTGATACTCAGCTACCGCGTCATTTTTCCAGGAAAAGATAAGGCGCACAGCTTGCTCCCCTTGCCCGCAGTAGTACACGGCCCGAATCTTAGACCAGCCCGTACGGCTAACTTCAGAATATTTACCTAAGCTGTAAGCAGTATTCGTGATAGCCGAACCGGCCGTGGGCGTAGGCGCTAAGGACACAGGTATCGCAAAAATCTCTAAAAAATCTTCTCCATCATTGCCTTCTAACCAGACCCAGGCCGAAAGCTCTACATAAGGCTGATTGGATGGCAGGGTTATATCCCGCCAGAAATGAACGACGCTGGCAGAGTTTGTATAGGCATGCGGCGGGGGGTTGCCACTACAATCTCGCGTGATGTATATGGCCTGATTCCCGTGCTGACCTCCGGCAGCTGTGTTTACTGTCCATCTATTGCCCTGAGTGCCATTGACGATGTTCCAGCCCTCCACGGTACCAGAAGGCCCGCAAAAGGTCTGACTCTCAAAGGAACCTTCATTAGTGCTGTTGATAAGCACCGTCGTCTGTGCCCATAGAAGGGCCGAGCCCCAAAGGGCTCCTACGAGAAAAATGGGTTTACGCATATGCGTGAAAGTTTGGCAAACGCTTGGGCCGAGTAACCGGCTATGGACATAGGCTCTCGCAGCTGAATCTCCCAAAGAGAGCCAGCCTTCCTGATCCATGCCTTTCTAGAAATACCCTTTCGTACTCGGCTGAGGCGCTTACCCCTCTTTACGCATAAGCGTCTAAGCGTATATACAAGTGCTGGGCAGTTCCCAGAAGACCCCTTAGCCTGATGCACCGATACAAAGGTAAGTTTTTTTTCTCAGCACCAAGAGGGAAAATACCAACATCAGAAAAATAGCGACTAGCTGCCCCACCCCGCCAAGCTCTAAAATTCCCCTTATCCTGCGGGCTGCCGCCGAAGGGTAAGGCACGTAACTTCCGGCCAAATCCCTAAGCGGGCCGGCAGCCCGATATAACCTAGCCCGCGGTTGACATACAGCAGCTGGTCTCCAGTTTGGTACAGGCCTGCCCAGTGAGGATACAACCAAGCTGCTGGGCTGAAGCGCAGAGTAGCCCACTCTATTCCGACTTGGAGGCCGTGGGTATGACCGCTTAGGGTCAAGGCGATAGGATAACGCCCCCGTACCTGCGCACTCCAGTGGGTGGGGTCGTGCGAAAGCAAGATGGCACAGCTGCCAGGCTGCACCCCTTCCCAGGCCTTTGCTAAGTCGCCATACCGATGAAAGCGCCGCCAGGCACTCCAGTTCCCTACCCCTACCAGCGTAAGGGCTTCCTCGGCGCGGGTAAGGCGCACAGCGGCATTATCCAAGAGCTGGAAGCCCGCCTGCCCAATAAGCTGGCGAAGGT
>CALKJV010000109.1 GCA_937995505.1 uncultured Bacteroidia bacterium
CGCTCGCGAAAGCCTCTCGCAGATCATAGATACCCTTCCCGCCCAGGTGTCGCCCCCTACCGAAAAGCGCGTGCTGAAAAACCTTCTCCTCCTGCGCACCTTACCTGTAAAGGCCTTCATGCTCTCTCGCATGGATATGCAGGCGGTGCCTATAAACCTTTCCTGGTCCGAGCTCAAAGCCGCCCTTGCCTCTATCCCCTACATCCGTGTGCCTGTGTATCGCGAGAGTTTAGACGAGATTGCGGGGGTGCTCCTTCTCAAAGACCTCCTTCCCCACTGGCAAAAAGAAGAGCTCTCTAACTGGCAAGCGCTTATCCGACCCGTGTATTTCGTGCCTGAACTCAAAAATGCCTACGAACTTCTGCTGGAATTCAAAAACCGCCGGCAGCATGTAGCCATAGTGGTGGATGAGTTTGGGAGCGTAGCTGGGATTATTTCGCTGCAACGGCTTTTAGAGGTGATTTTCGGCTACGGTGAAGAGGAAGAGCCGGCCGCCGAAGCACTCTATAGCGTAGAAGCAGACGGAGCGATTACCTTTCAAGCGCAAGTGCCTCTCGTAATGGTCCAGGAACTTTTGAGCCTTCCCACGGACTTTTTCCAAGAAGAGGAGGTTCGTACCGCAGAAAACCTCGCGGAATTCCTACTTTCGCTGGCCCAGCGGATCCCCCAGCAGGGTGAAGTATTTTTTTACCGAGACTATGCCTTTGAAGTGGTGGAGAGCCATCCGCATCGTATTGAGCGGGTTCGGGCTTATCGGGTCGTGTCAGAGCCCCCTTCCGAAACCGAAAGCCTACCCTCGCTTGGAAATGCCCAAAGTGGGGCAGTATGATACCTTGCGCTGCGATGTATGCCCGGTAACTTTTGCCTACCCTGCCTACGCCCGCCTACAGTACGTGCCAAAAGACTCTTGCTGGTTTGACCTCTACTTTCCGGACTTAGATGCGTATTGGCACATTACGGCCCATGACCTGCGGGCGCTGGGAACTACCCCTGCCAAAGCCTTAGAGATCTACCGCAAGCTCATTTACAAGCACGCTATTCGGGCTACGGATATTGGGGAGCGCTCCGTACGCAGCTCCACCGGTAAAGGCTTCCTTTACGAGCTGTATGGCGAAGTCCCCACCCATGCCCTGCTCTTTTTTACCGACTCGGTGCGGTACGCTGTAATGATAGCCTCCTATTTCAAGGTAGCGGGGGCAGAAGACTCCTTAGCGCCTATTATTGCACGCATGCGCCAAGAGTTAGAAGCGATTTATCCCACCATCCAATGGAAGCCCGTGCGATCGACACCCACGCGCACTTGTTTTTGAAAGAGTTTGCGGCCGACTTAGAGGCAGTCACTTATCGCGCCCAGCAAGTTTGCGAAGCGGTGCTGCTACCAAACTTAGACACTTCTACCCTACCGCAGGTGGCGGCCATAGTCGCCCTAGCGCCTGGGTTTTACTACGGCATGATAGGGCTACATCCTACGCATGTAGGCCCAGATTTTGAGGCGCAGCTGGCTCAGCTGGAAGGAGCCTTAGAGCGAGGAAGCTGGGTAGCCATTGGCGAAGTGGGCATGGATCTGTATCACACCCCGCAGACCCGCCCCTGGCAGGAGGAAGCGTTAGCCCGTCAAGCAGAATGGGCCCGTCGGTACAAGCTGCCCCTGTCTATTCACTTTCGGCAAGCATTGGAAGAAACGCTCTCCGTGCTACAGCCTTTCATTGGAGAGGTAGAAGGCGTCTTTCACTGCTTTACCGGCAGTTACGAAGAGGCGAAGCAGATCCTGGATGCGGGATTTTACATGGGCATTGGCGGTGTAATCACCTACAAAAGCGCTGAGCCGCTCCGCGAGGCCTTACGCAAAGTGCCCCTGGAGCGGCTCCTCTTAGAAACCGATAGCCCCTACTTAGCTCCAGTACCCCATCGGGGCAAGCGCAACGAAAGCAGCTACCTGCTTTATATCGCTCGCACCTTAGCTGAAGTCAGGGGCCTACCCCTGACGCGAGTGCTGGAAGAGACGTCCCATCAAGCTCGGACGCTCTTTCACCTGCCCTACGGCAAAAACGGATCGTAGGTCCATTGTAGGTAATACAGCGAACCCAGCATCGGACCACCCGGTATCTCAATGTGACGATTATTGAGGATGTTTTGCCCACCTATACGGAGCTGGCTCTTGAGCTTAGGAAACTTGTATGATACCTGCAGGTCTGCCAGCTGGTAGGTAGGGATGATCCGCTCGTGGAAAGGCTCTTGGAAAAGGTACGCATTGACCCAGCGGTAGCCTACGGTAAAGCCCGCCCGACGCGAGCGAAGCAGCTCGCGTCCCGTGAAATACACATTTGCCCGATAGCGTGGCGTATTGAAGGCCGGAATAAGCCGATCCCGCTTCGCCTCCTCGGTAAGCACAATCTCCGCATAAGTGAAGTTGGTATTGACAAAAAAACGCCGAGAGATAGTATACTGCACCGCCACCGAGAAGTTATGAGTGGAAACCGGTGTTGAGCTATTGTAATACCTGCGATAGGTTATGAAGTTACCTGCCCGCACTGAGTCGGGAGCGAGGGGACTATATTGCCAGGAGCCGTCGGGCTGCCGATAGCGCTTAGGCCCCACGAAGTCAATATTCCCTATGAAATCGCGGTACATAGAGTAAGCATAGTCTAGGTCTATAAAGAGCCGGTCGGCAATGAGGTGGCGAGAGCCTGCTTCTAGGGTAGTTACTTTTTCCGGTTTGACATTCTCAAACGGGATTTTTCGTAGAAGATCTTGGTAATCTGCGGGATTGCTACTGGCGCGAGTTTGGGCCACGAGGGAGTCCTGAAAGGCGCGCACTGACTCCAGGGAATAGTTTGCATTGATAATCCCGTAAAACTCATCTGAAGCCCGCAGCCCCCCGATATACCGAAAGACCCCCAAATCCAAGTCAATGTATTGAGCTTGCAGGGTAGGCATACGGAAGCCTGTCTGATAGGAGGCGCGTAGGTTGTGGTTCTTTTTAGGGTCAAGGGCAAAAAGGGCACCTACGCGCGGAGTGAAGCGCCCTTGGAAGTTTACGTTCTTATCATAGCGCAAAGAAGCCAGGAGGCGCAGGCGCTCATTGAGGAGGGTTTTCGCTGTCTGGGCAAAAGCCCCATACTCCCATATACCAAAAGGACCAGCTGTATCGGAGAAAAGGGTTCCTTGAGAATTGAGGCGGAAGTAGCGAAAGTTTCCTCCTACTAGCAGATCTATCCAGCGGACTTGTCGGGAAAGGTCATAATGGCCCTCAGCGTGGTACATAGAACTCCTATCTATGAAGCGAGCGCCGCCTTGGGCGAGGTTAGGACTCTCAAGGACCTGGTTGAGGAGACGGCGAAACTCTGGGCTGCCCGGCTCAGGGTAAGCCTCGCCAGAAAACAGACCAAGAAAGCGGGGATCATTCACGCCTCCTCCAGAAAGCAGCTGAGCCACCTCTCTGGCGCGGGCAGAGTTAGCGTAGGCCCGCGCCGCCGCATGGTCGCCAGGCTGCGGAATACCGTAGTCAGTAGGGTTCCTCCCAAAAGCTTGCACAATCCGCTCAAGCTGCCCCGTATAAGCAAGGAGGTATTGACCAAACCAGGCCACATCGGGCTTAGCCGCACGCAAGATATTCAGCGCTGCGAAACGGCCATCAAAGCTATTCCCCGCATCCTCCAGCGTAGCATAGGTCCAAACCCGAAAGTCAGGCCCAGCTAATTCAAGTTTGTGGGTATGGATCAAGAAGTCTTTTAACCTGTACCGATTTACAGACTGATAGACGGTAGCCCCCGTAGAGGCAAAGCTTGCATAGTTGAGCTGAAGCTTATCCGTGATTCGGTAGTA
>CALKJV010000110.1 GCA_937995505.1 uncultured Bacteroidia bacterium
TCAGAGACATATTCATCGGGCTCAAAAAATAGCCATAGACCGACCCCTCCGGTAATCAGCACAGTACCCAAGAGGATACGCCAGAGATTACGCCACCATAGGATTAGATAGGAACTGTGGGGTAACTTGGAAAGGGCCTGCCACACAGCCCAAAGGTACGCAAAAGCGGGCAGTAGCTCACGGTTTGTAGCCTGATTTTACAAATACATCATTGTACTCTTTGGGCGAGAGTTCTAAAAGTCTGTGCAAAGGCACTCCCTCCCGCTGGGCATACTTGCGTACCGCCTGCCACCCAAAATACCATCCCAGCCGAGGCGGCGAATCTTTTCCAAAAGCTTTCGTGAAAGGCTCCTCCCCTATATAGGGCTGGATGGTAAAATACCGACTCTCCTGAAAGTAAGGTAGAAGTTCCTTATAGGCATGACGGGAATTTTCCCGTAGCCACTCCATGTGCTCGGCCGTGTAAAAAAGCCGCAGCGTATCCGGCAGCTCAGGAAGCAGCTGCTCTAACGCATAGAGCTGGATACCGTACCAGACCATGTAATCTATCATCTTGGGCAGCATCCGAGGAGAGAGGTCCGGCATTTTACTGCGGATGAGGCGCAGAGCCACAAATACAGGAATATGCGGTTCAGTAAGCCTCCGCCGAATAAAGTAAGGCAAGTCGGGTGGATAAAACCCAAAAGTGTCCGACAAAAAGTAGTGTAACCCAATCATGAGATGCTTTTCGCAGAGCTGGCACATGTCGCGCTCTAAGGTGAGGGCGCCTACGGGGCCGTAGCCGATTACGAAGGTTACTAGGGCGGGCAAGGAGTCCTCGGGATAGAGGGCTTTCCAGCGCTGGAAAAGGGGCTTGAGCTGGGAAGACCAATCGTAACTTTCTGGGTAGCGACGCAAAACTGTATCTATGAGCCATCGGAAAAGGCTATCTTCCGCCAGGGTGCGAAGGTCTGTACGATAGATAGAGTCAGGCACAGCGGTATCCCCTTCATACACACAGTCATAGAAGAAGGCGCGCAGACGAGCGGAGTCAATGGGGCTTAGGGTGCTTTGGCGGAGGACTACTTCTGCGCGCCAGACGGAAAACCCTATTTCTGGCAGGTCAGGCGCCCGCTGGCAGGCACTTAGTATAAGCCCACATAGCGCCGCAAGAGCCATTCGGCCCCCAAGAGCGCCAGGACGAGAATTAACCACACGCTCCATTCGTGGAAGGGTAAAATATCGCGCTGCGAAGATACGAGTGTAGTAGTAGGAAGGGCCGCTCGTAGTTGCACTAGTAGGCTATCTGAGGTTTCCCAAGTCCAGGCTTGCCCGCCGGTGGCCTGGGCCAGGTATGAGAGCCGTACAGTGTCGCGCCCCAAGCGCATCAGTTCCTGCGAGAATGGCTCCACCGTAATAGAACCGCGCTGAACGACAGAACCTCCCACTTCTACGGCATAGGGAAAGGTGCCCAGACTCTCTGGAAGCCAAGCGGCTTGGCAGAAGCCTTCTGGATTGCGCTCTATGGGCAAGGTACGTCCTCCGACCGAGAGCTGGGCTTGCGGCGGCAGCCACCCCCGCCACCGCACGGCTTCTCCCGGACGCACTCGGGTTCGCTCTGGTGCGAAGGCAAAGCGACTCTGCTGCACCGCTTGCCCTTCTCGTACCAGATCGCCCACCAGCGAGTCCCATTGAGCGGTTAGACGCGCACTCTCACGCAGGCGCCACCAGCCTTCCCCGGCTAGGACACTTACAAGGCGATTCCCCTGAAAGTACCGATATCCTACCGGCGCGCCCCACCCTACATCCACCGGATAAGCCCCCGCCGCAGCCGACCACCGGCGCAAATACACCGACACGCCCCCCGCTAAGGCGTACAAAGTGAGGGGACCTTCGGTCTGAAGGCCAAGGGCAGCTCGGACCTCTTGGGGCATAGAGATAGCGCCCCATAAGGTGAGTAGGAAGTTCTGCTGCGCCAGAATGCGCTGCGCCCATCCCAGATCCTCCGCCCGAGCCGGGAAGTTATACCATACGTGCACAGCTTGCGAAAGTCCTGCCAGCGAGTCAGCTGAAGCCGTATAGCCAGAAGGCTTGCGCGCAGCGATGAGATACACCTTTCCCCAACCGGAGAGGGCTCGCCGCAAGAACGCTATATCTGGCGTAAGCTCCCCCGCCCACAGCACAAACGCAGGCTGCTGTACATACACTGCGAGAAACTCCTGAAGGGTATTATTGGCGGGATTGGGATCGCTGGGAAGATCTAGGAAACACCGTATAGGATGAAGTCCAGCAGGCAAAGAAGGAAGGCTAACTGACAGACGCTGCGTAGCAGGCGCTACGGGAAAAGTCTTTTGCCCGCCCGGATACGATACGCGCAGCGTAGCGGGGCGGTCAACCCCCCGTAGCTGCACAGTGAGCTGGATAGGCTGCCCTTCGTACGCAGAAGGGGGCATCAGTAGCGCCTCCAAGGCCGCATCCCGAATCGGCTCTGTAGGTCCCACAGCCACAGTCCATATAGACACTTGTGTGGGAAGCGGTGCAGTCTGCTCCCCACTCTCCACCCCATCGGAAAATAGCACGAGAAGTTGGGCTTCGGGCTCGCGCTCCAGAGCCTGCTGGATCCCAACCAAGAGCCAACTCGCCTCTCCTCGCCCTGTCAGGCTGTCTATCGGCCGGATCCCCCTATCTAATGCATACAATCCCACCTGAAACCCCGCGGCCTCCAGCTGCCGAGTAAGCTGCTGAATCCGCTCTCGGTACGCCTCTACTTCTAAGGCTCCGCACCAAAAAACACTTTGGCTGTGATCAACAAGAAAGAGTATTTTCGGACGCACTTCACGCTGTACGGTACAGCTCCGAATAGGCTCTCCTAAAAGCACGAAAAGCCCCGCCACCGCCAGCGCCCGAAGCGTGCTCAAACTGTACAACCACCCCTTAGGCACCCGAACTGGTAATCGGGCATAACTCCATACCGCAAAACCGACACCTACTCCCAGTGCAGCTACAAGCCATCCGATACCCACGCCTCCCATCATAGCTCTTCAGCGATGACGTAGTTATGCTTGTGGGGTGATTGGCGCAGAATAAGCTCCCCTAAAAAACCCGCTAAAAACAGCTGCACTCCAATGACGCCGATAGCTAAGCCTAAATAAAAGAGCGGCTGTTCTACTACCTCACGCCGAACCTGCCCGTACTCGCGCAATTGGGAGAGCTTGTCAAAGATTAGCCAGGCTACCGTCGCGAAGCCCACCACAAAGGCAAGCAACCCCATCCCCCCAAAAAAATGCATAGGCCGCCGTCCAAACCGAACCAAAAAGCTCACCGTGAGAAGGTCCAAAAAACCGAATAAGAACCGCTCCCAGCCAAACTTCGTGTGGCCGTATTTGCGGGGATAGTGCTGCACTACCCGCTCCCCAATCCGAGAAAAGCCTGCATGTTTGACTAAGTAGGGAATATAGCGGTGCATTTCCCCGTAAAGGTCTATGGCTTTGGCGGCTTGGGCGCGATAGGCTTTTATACCACTATTGAAGTCATGGAGGGGAATGCCCGTAAACAGCCGAACGACGGCATTGAAGAGGCGGCTCGGAAGGGTCTTAGAGATCGGATCATGGCGCTTTTTTTTCCAGCCGCTCACAAGGTCATAACCTTGGCTATGGATGGCTTCGTAGAGGGCGGGAATCTCATCTGGCGAGTCTTGCAAGTCTGCATCTAAGGTGATAAGCACCCTTCCCTGTGCCCGCTGAAAGCCCACATAAAGCGCCGCGGATTTTCCGTAGTTGCGGCTAAAGCGTAGGGCGCGCAGGTAGGGATGCTTCTCCCGCAGCTGCTGCAGACGCTCCCAGGTCCCATCCGTACTGCCATCATCTATTACCAGCACCTCATAGGCAGAAAAATACGGCTGGCAGACGCGATCTACCCATTCCAGCAGCTCTGGCAGCGACTCTGCCTCATTGTAAGCGGGGATAACCAGCGAAAGCTCCACTTTACAGCCCTAAAACTTTGAGTTCGGTACGGCGATTTTTTTGCTTGTTTTCTGGGGTATCATTCGGAGCGATAGGCCGACTTTCTCCATAGCCTTTCGCCGTGAGGCGCTGACTAGAAATGCCCCGAGAAATCAAATAATCTACCACAGCTTGCGCCCGGGCTTGGGAGAGACGCAGGTTGTACGCATCTGAGCCATCGCTGTCAGTATGCCCCGATATCTCAATGCGAAGCGAAGGATTCTCTTGCAAAAACTTCACTACCCGCTCCAACTCTTCAATAGACTCAGGACGAAGCGTCGCCTTGTCAAAATCAAAGTAGATATTTCGAAGGACGATAGCCTTATCCGCTTCCACAGGGTTCAGGAGGAAGTCCTGCTGAGTCCCCCCTTCAGGCACTACGAGGGAGTCGCGATAGGGGAAAAAGCCTTTGTGTACAATCTCCACCTGATAGGGTCCGGGAGGTAGGCACCCCTTAAATCGGCCATTTGCTTGAGAGGTGACCCGGCGCCGCACCCCTTGTCTATCAATTAGCGTAATCCCCACATCACGCAAAGGCGCACGCCCCGCTTGGCTGAGCACAGTCCCTTCTATGCAGGTGCGAGAAGGAGCAGCAGGAGACAGAGTCAAATCCACCCGCAAGCCTTCTGGGTAGTGCTCTCTTCCCAGAGAGAATACTTGCCAGCTCGGCTCGTAGCCGGCGGCATCGCCCTGCGCGCGATGATTCATTCCCAGGGGAGCTTGCGTCTCGTAGTATCCTCTACTATCTGTGGCAAGCTCTGCTATCACCTCACCGGATTGTGTAGTCAGGCGGACGGTAGCGCCGGCGATTGGCTGCTTTTTAGCTGCATCGGTTACATAGCCGCGCACCTTCAGGCGCTGGACTCGCCGCAGGACCAAGTCTCGGCTCAACCCATTTTGGCGGATAGAGTCGGGGAGGTCTTTGAGCGCCGGTAGTACAATCCGTTCCTCTGCAGAGGGGTAGCCGGGTGCTGTACCCTTGAGCAGTAAGATATGGCGCCCACCCGTTACTTCAAACCGAAACGGCTTACCCGGCGTATAGCGCTGCACTTGAAACGCTTCATCCCGCCCCCCAACCCGTTCCAGCGCCGTCGTATCAATCAGCGATATATTCCCCTCTATCTCCTGCCCCGTATCCCCATCTAATAGCCTACCTTGGATCGCTATCATGACGGGCTTCGGGGGCGTTACGGGCACATTTCGGTGCACGTTGATAAAGTGGTCGTGGACGGAAGTCGTGATAAAATCCACATTGTCATCGCCATTGACATCTGCGAGGGTGAGCGAAATGGGCCATTGTCCTGTACCAATGCGATGGCGGTCAGAGAAGTTTCCTTTGCCGTCGTTGAGGTGCACATTAATGACGTGGTCACGGGCAGAGACCGTAACGACATCTAGGTCCCCATCCCGGTCAAAATCCCCTAGATAGAGCGCGAAGTTGTAATTCCCAGAGGGTTGGACCTTAGGGTCTTCCCAGCGGCCGTAGCCTGCATTAAGGAAGGTGGCAAGCGAAGTGCCCGTATAGGTAGCTACCACGATATCGGGGCGCTTATCTTTATTGACATCTCCGATATCTAGCGCCCAGACGGAGGCTGGACCGCTGAGACGCTGAGGCTCCCCTGTATAGTTGTTTTTGCCGTAGTAGAGGAGCAAGAAGGGCTCTTCCCCACCGATGACGATATCAGGCTTGCCATCACGGTCCAGGTCCCCGGCCGCAGCGACTCTCGGCCGAATTGGGGCCTTCAACACCTTGTACGGCTCTAAGCTACCTGAGCGGTTTGTGCGCAGTAGGTGTACGCTCCCCTCTTCGTGGCATACGATGCCCACATCTGGCCGGCCATCCCCATCCCAGTCTGCCGAAAATACATGATGCGGCCCCTTGCCGACACTCAGGCTCCCGCTCATCGGCAATTGCCCTCGCCCATCACCGAGGTGCCATGCCACCTTTGACTCTGCAAAAGAAATCGCCACGACATCCACCAGACCATCACCATTGAGGTCCAGTGCTAGGGGCTTCCAAACCTCTTTAAGGCTAGCAAAAGCCCGATTGCGTGGAAATTCCGCCTGGCGGTTATTGATGTATAGGGCAAGTTTGCCCTCCGAACGGCAGGCTACGACAATATCTTCCCACTGGTCTCCCGTGAAATCTGCCACTGCTGTCCCCCAAGGGTTGTTGCAGGTAGCTACAGGATAGTTTGGAAGAAATACCTGACCAGAAATAAAAATGGTGCTGTCCTTACCCGAGCGGTTGAGCAGCTGGGCAAATCCCACGCTCACCGCTAAGAGCCACCCACCCATACGCCACATGGCCCAAAAATACAGCAAAACCGCCCTGGGTCCTTGTTTGCCTTTTGCGCCGAAAAACTTTTGTACCTTTGACGAGATCCAACTTTGGAGAGGTTATGGAAGCGCGAGAAGTATATTCGGTCAAGGTGCGAGCCGGCAAGCGTACGTACATTTTTGATGTGCGATCCACGCGAAACTCAGACTACTACATCACGATTACCGAAACCCGACGAGACTTTGGGGGGGGAGTGAGCCAGAAACAGAAAATCTTTCTGTACAAGGAGGACTTCGTGAAGTTTCAACGGGCGCTAGACCAGGTCATCGGACATGTGCGTAGTGACCTACTCCCTGATTACGATTACGAACGTTCTACATCGCCAGAAGAGGAAGGCGAATTGTAACACGCGTACCCGGTTCTAACCGCTCGGCTTGGAGGGTAGCTCGCCCTCCGTACAGCTGTTCCAAGCGTAGAAGTAAGTTAGAGAGACCTATGCTGGCCTGTATCCGGCTCAGGTCTATGCCGGGTCCGTCATCAATGAGAGATATTTCTATTTCATCCCCTCGTATCTGGACAGAGAGGGTTACGGTGACCGGGCGGCTCATGCGGCTTACGGCGTGCTTTATGGCATTTTCGGCTAATATCTGTATGCAAAAAGGGGGCACTTGCATCGCAGGGAGGGTATCCGGTACCCGCCATACAAGCCGAAGGCGAGACCCGAAGCGCTGCTGCTCCACACTAAGGTAATCTTCTACGAGGGCTAACTCCTCTTCCAGGGGTGCAGTTACCTGTCGGGCGTGGGAAAGGCTACGCCGCAAAAGAGCGCCTAATCGACTCATCAGCGATTCGGCTAGGGCGGGATTCTCGCCAATCAGGGCTTGAAGCGTATTGAGGGCATTGAAGAGAAAATGGGGGCTCAGTTGACCGCGCAGGGCTGCTAAACGGGCCTCGTGCGCCGCCTCAAAAAGCCCTAAATGCCGTAGCGCAATACTTACCCCCGCCGCAAAAGGCGAGAGACGCCGTATATCTTCTGGACCTAAGCGGCGCTTCCCTTCCTTGAGCAGGAGCCAGCCATACGCTGGGAGGGGTACAATCGCATCTGGCATCCAGTTTGTAGGACATTCTGCTAAAGGCAAAGGCGCTCCCCCACGCCGCAGCCAAGGGCGAGCGTGCTGCGCAGCTTCAGGGGCTTCGTAAATGGCAATTTCTGCCAGCTGGGCATACTCACGCAGTACATGCTGCACAAAAGCAAGCAGCTCAGATTTATCTACACGCTCCCACAGGCGAGGTAAGCTCTCCTCTAGCAAGCGTACCCGTCGCTGGCGCAGCCGTAGGAAGCGGCGCAATCCCTCCGCCCCCCCTAAGGCAGCCAACAAAGCAAGCCCCCCCCATAACACAGCCATGGATATCCCGTCTGCCCACCGCCAAAAAAGGACAGTCAGCCCCACTACCATAGCACCCAGACGAACCATCCACACTTCCGGTTCTACTAGCCGAAGGGTCTGCCAGATAGGCGGGGCATATGCGCCTAGTACCCCTGCGAAGAGACCCATCTGGAGTAGGGGGTGTGGAAACGCCACCCATCCCCCCCATATTCCTCCGTATACCCAAGCGAGCCTTCCCGGTAAAAAGAGTACAGGCAGGCCCCAATAGAGCTTTACAGCGAAGGCAGCCAGGCTCGGCTGGCCCACGATAAAGAAGGGAGGCGCTAAAAGTAGCAGCATCCATAGCTCAGAACGGCGCAGCCCATACAGAAAGCCCCATCCCCCTATCCCCACTAAGGTCGTAGCTACGTAGGCCTGCCGATAGGCTTTGGCGGGCTGCTCCCAAAAAAACCACACCCCTCCAGCAAGCGCTACAGCTATCAAGAGAGAGAGACCCTCCCTTCTGGGCGCAAATCCTTCCCAGCGCCACCATTCTAAGCTCACAAGCAGGAAAAAAAGCCCTATCCCGCCTACTAGCGCACCTAACAGCCGCAAAATGTGATATTCCTTTGGAGTAGTTGGCCATCCGTAGGGAAAGGGAGAGAGCCCTTCCACAAAGACCACCTCGGGCTGACGCCCTTGGCGCAGAACTTCATAGACATACAAACGGCCGGGCTCTCCGTCCGGAGGGAGCTCGGCTCGATCACAAATGGGCCGATAATCTATGCGGAGCAGCCGATCCCCCCGAATAAGCACCGCTTGCGAAAACTGGGGCAGGACCTGAGCGACCTCCCACACACAGCTATCTACCGCTACCCATCGGTATCCATCCCATAAAGTAGGACGCCAGCCTTGTATCTGCTGCCAGAGGAGGCTCCAGCCTATGAGCCCAGCCAGCCCTAGCCATCGGCGTCTCAAGGCACCCGCGCAATATAAAGCGTATTGGTACGCAGCCGAGCCCGCAGCGGCATGGATACCGTAAAAATCACCTTATCTCCCGACTCTACATGCCCCATGTCTCGCAAAATCTGGAGCACATCTTGAATCGTATCGTAGGTGCCCTCTTGCCGCCTATAATAGTA
>CALKJV010000111.1 GCA_937995505.1 uncultured Bacteroidia bacterium
AAGCGCTACATGAATGAGTATGGCCAGCTTATGGAACATTCGCCCTTCTGTGAGCGCGACCTGCGCCCCCCTACGGACTTAGAGACCCATTACGAGACAGGCGAGTTTGTCGTAAAAATCAAAAAACAAGGCGAACTTTTCACGTATACTTTAGCGACGCATCCGTTTGATTTTGTGGGATGGGATGGGTGCCTGTATCCGTATGCGTTCTCTATACACGAATTTGAACCCATAACGGGGCGAGTGCATCAGCCCCCGCCGGTCCATCAGACCTACGAGACTCGACAGTTTGTGGTGTGCTCTTTCGTGCCTCGGCTATATGACTATCATCCCTTAGCTATCCCAGCTCCCTATAATCACAGCAATGTGGACTCGGATGAAGTGCTATATTATGTAGATGGGGACTTCATGAGCCGTAAGCACGTAGAGCGGGGGATGATTACGCTGCATCCGATTGGCATCCCGCATGGGCCGCATCCGGGCGCTGTGGAGCGTAGCATCGGTGCTAAGGAAACCAAGGAGCTCGCCGTAATGGTAGATACCTTTCGCCCGCTGATGCTCACGCAGGCAGCGTTGGAGATAGAGAGTCCGGAGTACTACCTGAGTTGGCTACCCGAAACTGAAAAAACCGCATAACGTATGAGCACTACAATCGAAAGTCTCTCTGCGCTCTCTGAGACGGCGGACTTTCTGCCGATTTTAGGCACAGACTACATTGAGTTTTATGTAGGCAATGCGAAGCAGGCTGCCTACTTTTACCAGCATGCTTTTGGGTTTCAGCCCCTGGCGTATCGGGGCTTAGAGACAGGGTACCGAGAGGCAGCAAGCTACGTGCTGCGCCAAGGCAAGGTTACCTTCGTACTAACTACCCCCTATCATCCTGGAAACTTCATCGCAGACCACATCTACCGTCATGGGGACGGGGTGCGGGTCCTAGCCCTTACCGTAGAAGACGCTGCACAGGCGTTTGAGGAAACCACTAAGCGTAGCGGAAAGGCCTTCCTCACCCCCACCCGTCTTGAGGACGAGTATGGTTATGTTGTTCTGTCTGGCATCCATACCTACGGCGATACGGTACATATCTTCGTAGAGCGGAAAAACTATCGAGGCGCATTTCTGCCCGGATTTACTGGCTGGAACGGCTTCGGGCGGAGCGAACCCGTGGGCTTCAAGTATGTAGACCACTGCGTCGGCAATGTCTATCTCGGCGAGATGCTGCAGTTCGTGACATTTTATCGGGAGGTGATGGGCTTCAAACAGCTGGTCTCCTTTGACGATAAGGATATTTCCACAGAATATTCCGCCCTCATGAGCAAGGTCATGGCCAACGGCAATGGCTACATCAAGTTCCCTATCAATGAGCCAGCCCAAGGCCGCCGAAAATCCCAAATTGAAGAGTACTTGGAGTACTATCACGGGCAGGGGGTACAGCACGTGGCCTTAGCCGTAGAAGATATTATCTATGCAGTACGAGAACTGCGACGCCGAGGGGTAGAGTTTCTGGAGACGCCCAAAGCGTACTACGAGACCCTCTTAGATAGGGTAGGCAAGATAGATGAGCCCATAGAGGTTTTGGCGGAGCTGGGGATCCTGGTGGACCGAGATGATGAGGGCTACCTCCTCCAAATCTTTACTAGACCAGTCCAAGACCGCCCGACGGTGTTTTATGAGATTATTCAGCGCAAGGGGGCCAAGTCTTTCGGGAAGGGCAACTTCAAAGCGCTTTTTGAGGCGATAGAGCGCGAGCAAGCCCGCCGGGGCAACCTATAATATGCTTTTTGCCCTGCGGCAGGGGGCACAGCGGGGGCTACAACGGGCCAAGCGCACAGCACGCAGCTTACGCGCAGTAGCCGAGGGGTGGCGCTGGATAGGAAGCCCTCCCACTCCCAAAGCCCCTCAGCCCTACCATGTGCTACTGCGCCTAGACGGAATTGGGGATTTCTGGCTGTGGCTTCCTTACGTGGAGGCACTACGCCAAGCGTATCCTGACCGTTTTTTTCTCCTTGTCGCTAATAGCTTGTGGGCAGACCTTGCGCAAGCAACTGGGCTATTTTGGCGAGTACTTCCTCTGCAGCCCTTTCTGTTGCGCCGCGATCGCCGCTACCGAAAGGAAGCCCTAACCCTCCTCATGCAGCAGCTCCCCCCCGCCGAAAAGTTCTGGCAAACCACCTATAGCCGCCGTATCGCTGTAGAAGACCTTATAGCCTGGGCGATTCCCGCCACAGAGCGCATCGCTTGGAACCGAGACCCCACCGCCGGCGAACCCCTCTGGCTCGGTAATCGCTTAGACCGCCGGCTTTATAGCACCCTCTATCCCTCCCGCCTCCCCCCTCTTACCCACGAGTGGGTCCGCTACAGCGAATGGCTTGTACGCCTACAACTGGGGACCTTGCCGCTGAGCTTGTACGCACACCTGGCCGAGAAATTCCGAGAAGGGCGCAATGGGAGCATATACATAGTTTTTATTGCTGGTGCACAAGCTGCGTATAGAAGGTCTCCGGTGGACTTCACGGCGCGCCTACTTTCCCAACTGCATCAGCGGCTCCAAATGCCCATCTACCTTTTAGGAAGTGAAGCCGACCGTCCGTACGCTACCCAGATAGCCGAGCAGCTCCCCCCACTCGCCTATAAGAACCTCACGGGTACGCTTTCCCTCCCACAGGCTGTGGAAAAAATCTCTGGCGCCTTTTTAGTCGTAAGCCCTGAAACGGGGCTAGCCCATATTGCGGCTACTTCAGGCGTACCTACGCTTGTATTAGCAGGAGGCGGGCACTGGGGAAGGTTTATTCCCTATTCCCAAAGTGCCCCTATAAACCTCAAAGTGCTCACGCATACCCTCCCGTGCTTTGGCTGCGGCTGGTATTGTGGCTACCAGCTGTCTCAGACAAAGCCGGTTCCTTGCCTGCCGCACACGCATCCCGAGGAGTCTATAGAAGCAGCCCTTATCTGGGTAGACTCGCTTTTGAGTCAGCCGACCTCTCGCGCCTAACTGCCATTTTGGCATAGGCCTGCCTTTTGCTGTACTATTCCTCATGAACTGGAATCAGCTGACCATCCGAGCCCAAGAGGCTATCCAGCATGCCGCTGAAATCGCACAAGGGCATGCGCATAGCACGGTAGAGAATGCCCACCTACTCCTAACCCTCCTACAAAAGGACGAGAGTGTCACGGCCTACCTCCTGCAAAAAGCTGGAGCCAACCTATCCTACCTCAAGCAGCAGGGGGAAAAGCTCCTGACAGAGCTCCCTAAGCTTACCGGGCCTGGGGGAACTCCAGCCGTAGGACCCTCCTTGAATACCACCCTGCAAAAAGCGCTCTCCCACGCCGCCCGCATGAAGGACTCTTACGCAAGCGTAGAACACCTCTGGCTGGGTTTGGCGGAAAGTAGCGATGCGGTTGGGCGTCTGCTTAAGGACCAGGGAGTCACCCCTGCCGTCCTCCAGAAAGCCATTGAGGAGCTGCGCGGCGGCCGTAAGGTAACCGACCCTTCTGCCGAAGAGAAGTTTAATGCCTTGCAGCGCTATGCGGTGGACCTTACGGCGCTGGCCCGCCAAGGTAAGTTAGACCCCGTGATTGGGCGGGATGAGGAGATCCGCCGTACGCTCCAAATCTTGGCTCGCCGTACCAAAAATAATCCTGTCCTTATCGGCCATCCTGGCGTGGGGAAGACGGCTATCGTAGAAGGCATTGCACACCGGATCGCTCTCGGCGATGTGCCCGAAAACCTCAAAAATAAGCGCCTTTTCTCCTTAGACATGGCCGCCCTCATCGCTGGGGCTATGTACAGGGGGCAATTTGAGGAACGGCTCAAGGCAGTCGTGCAAGAGGTCGTACAGTCCGAAGGCCAAATCATTCTCTTTATTGATGAGCTGCATAACCTCATCGGCGCAGGCAAAGCCGAAGGCGCCATGGATGCAGGCAACATCCTCAAGCCGGCTCTGGCCCGTGGAGAGCTACGGGTCATCGGCGCCACCACTCTGGACGAGTACCAGAAGTATATTGAGAAAGATAAAGCCTTGGAGCGACGCTTCCAACCGGTATATGTAGAAGAGCCCTCCGTAGAAGAAACTATCTCTATCTTGCGCGGGCTAAAAGAGCGCTACGAAGTACATCACGGCATTCACATCACAGACGAAGCTACCGTAGCGGCGGCTGAGCTTTCTCATCGCTACATTAGCGATCGGTTTCTGCCCGATAAGGCAATCGACCTAATAGACGAAGCGGCGGCTCGCTTGCGCTTGGCGATTGACTCGCTACCGGAGCCTCTGGACCAACTCGAGCGACGCATCCGCCAGCTGGAAGTAGAACGGGAAGCGCTCAAAATCAGCAAAGACGAACGCAAAGTCGCCGACCTCACCCGCCAGTTAGAGGAGCTGTATCAGCAGCGGCAGGAGCTGCGCGCCCAGTGGGAAGCTGAAAAGGCCCTCCTCTCCGAAATCCAAGAAGCCCGCAGCGAGATAGAAAAGCTACGCACCGAAGCCGAGTACGCCGAGCGCCAGATGGATTGGGGCAAGTCCGCCGAAA
>CALKJV010000112.1 GCA_937995505.1 uncultured Bacteroidia bacterium
CGGGGGCTACTTGGGTGCAGCTGTCTTTCACGAGCTTCAATACGGAGTCGAGCTATGACTTTGTGCGGGTCTATGATGGTACCACTACGAGTGCGCCGCTTCTCGGTAGTTATAGCGGTACCACTTTACCCCCTTCGCTAACTTCCACCGGAGGATCTATGCTGGTGGTTTTCACCTCCGATAGCTCCATCACTCGGGCAGGCTGGGAAGCCAGCTATACCAGCAACGGAACAGTTTCCGCCTTGCCTACCCCAGGCGCGGGTGAAGTGCGGTACTACCCAGTGCCCGCACAGGATTATCTCAAGGTAGAGCTGCCCGCAGGCGAGCCAGGTCAACTTAGCCTATACGATACGGGTGGGCACTTGGTATGGAGCGGACTCGTGCATGGCGGGGAGAATACCATTTCCCTTTCCGGCTGGGCCTCAGGGGTTTATGTGGCGGTGCTCTGGCGAGGGCAGACCTCTACGACCTTCCGCTTTGTGCGTGAGTAGCTGGCGGATAGGTGCAGGGAGCTGATACTGCGAGAGCTCTTCCCACCTGATAGGAAAGGTAGCCAATGGCGGTTCGGAGGTAGGGATAAGGTAGCCTACTAAGCGAAAGTGCGTTAGCTCGTGCTGAAGGTCAGGGGGCTGCGGGCGGGGTTCTGCGATTTCTTGGAGGGGGGGGCTCCAGAGGCCGCCCCAGAGCCCCCTGCTCGGGCGCTGCTCTAACCATACTGCCTCTGCATTCGCATACCACAGCAGCTGAAAGTACCGCGTGGGTTTAGGTGATTTGGGAGAGCGAATCGGAAAGCGTTCGGGTGCACCTAGCTGGAGGGCGTTGCAGCTTTGCTGCAAAGGGCACAACAGGCAGCGGGGCCGCTTCGGGGTGCAGACCAGCTGTGCTAAGTCCATGAGGGCAAAAGCCACTTCCCGCCGCTGCCAGTAGAGAGGCAAGGCGTCGGCCTGGGCTTGGAAGCGGGAGCGTTGGTTCGCTGGGGTCTCATCGGCAAAGTATCGGCTTAGCACTCGCACGAGATTGCCATCTATAGGCAGGGCTGCCCCCCTCCCCGAAAAGCTCCAAATCGCCCGCGCCGTATAGGGACCGACTCCGGGCAGGCGCCCCAGATCTGCTAGGCCTTTTAGCGCTGCAAAGCCACCTCGCTGGTAGAGCTGCTGGGCTGCCCGATGCAGGTTGTGGGCCCGCTGGTAATACCCCAACCCCTGCCAAATCTGCAGGACAGCTTCCACCAGGCTTTCTGCTAGGGCTTGCAGGGTAGGGAAGCGTTCTAGAAAACGATGGATTCGCGCTTCGGCTTGACGGATGCGGGTCTGCTGAAGCAGCGTCTCGGTTACCCAAATGCGGTAAGGGTCGTTTGTCTCTCGCCACGGTAGCTGACGCCCCTGCGAAGCATACCATGAGAGAAGCAGTTCTACTTCATTCCCCGATAATTTTGATGACCACTCGCTTGCGCCGCTGCCCATCAAACTCTAGATAAAACAATTCTTGCCAGGGGCCGAGGTCTAAGTCGCCCTTCGTGACAGGGAGTATCACTTGCAGATGGGTAAGGAGGTTCTTGAGGTGGGCATCGCCATTGTCCTCGCCGGTACGGTGATGCCTGTAATCGGCCCGGAAAGGCGCCAGTTTTTCCAGCCACTCAAAGATATCTTGATGAAGGCCGGGTTCATTGTCTTGGATAATCACCGCAGCGGTAAGGTGCATGGCAGAAACTAAGCAAAGGCCCTCTTGGATGCCGGATTTTTTTACCTCAGCCCGCACTTGAGGGGTGAGATGCACAATAGCCCGCCGCTCAGGCGTGTGCATCCACAGGTAAGCCGTATGGCTGCGCATGCAGCGAAGCTCTGTATTTTTCTGCGATAGCGTATTTTTGCTGCATGCGGTACCTCGGAGTTGTAAGTCTGGTGGCTATCTCTCTTCTCTGGGCTCAAAAAGGGATTGGGGGATTTGGGCGAGTGGGCATTGGTGGTACGTACGGCCCGCATCTGATTGGAGCGTCTTTTCGGCTGCCGCTAGGGTACAGTGAGTACACCTTTGTAGAAGTAGCGGGGGGCTGGGGGCGCTCAAAGGCTCCCAATACAGAAGGGCTCAAAGAAGGCTATGTACTCGGCCTGGGCATGAACCAAGGCATTCTCGGTACTTGGCTGACGCGAGACTGTGGGATTTACTGGTTTCTGCCTTATTTGGACTTAGGGGCTCGGGCCTACTACTACAATAAGTTACCTCAGCCCGATGGCAATGGAGGTACCACAGAGAAGCCAGTCATCGTGCCCGATGCTTATGTGGGGTTGGGGGTGCTTTTCAATGTCGTGCAGCATTTTGAGCTATTTGGGTCGGTGCGGGCACGGGCGGAGATTATTGAGGAGTTGCAGCCGGCTTTTAGCTGGCAGATAGGGGCGAGGGTAAGCTTTGGTTACCGATGAGTGGGCTGGGGTGGCTCTTATGGGCCCAGCTGCTTATCCGAGGAGCTTGGGTACACCGAGGGGAAGGAAGCTTACCAGTACAGGCCGATGTACTTGTAGTAGGCGATAGCATCGCAGTGGTAGCCCCTGCCATTTCGGCTCAGCCAGGGTATCGTATCGTGGAAGCTTCCGGAAAGCACCTCTATCCTGGCCTCATAGGCTTAGCTACCCCCGTAGGTCTCGTGGAAATAGAAGCGGTGCGCGCTACTCGAGATCAGAGCGAGGTGGGCGAATTTACTCCGGAGGTACAAGCCTATACCGCCTTCAATGTAGACTCGCGCGTACTACCGACACTGGTAGCGGCAGGCATTTTGTATGTAGAATCTACTCCTGCCTATGGGCTCATGGCGGGGCAATCGGCTGTGATGCGCCTTTGGGGGCGCACGCGGGAAGCAGCCGCTGTGGTAACCTCTGCGGCACTGCATTGCTACCCGCCCTCTTTGCGGCCCTGGCCGTATTCCAGCTACGAAGAGCAGAAAAAGCAGCGCAAAGAGGCCCAAGAGACCTGGGAGCGCTTGGAACGGTACTTTCAGAAGGCTGCCCGGTGGTGTGGGGGAGACTCGGCTGAGCAGAGCCTGCCTTTTCGGGCGCTGTGCCCGTACTTGCGTAGGCAGAGGCCTGTCGTCTGGCACGTAGAAGCGGCCGAAGACATTGAAGCCGTAGTACACTTTTCCCAGCGCTGGGGGCTGAAGGCAGCTATCGCCGACGCCGCCGAAGCCCTTTCCGTCGCCTCCCTCCTAAGAGAAACCCAAACCCCAGTCATTCTCCTGCGCACGCATCGCTTGCCCACCGGAGAGGATGCGCCTATCCATCAGCCTTTCCTGCTGCCAAAGGCGCTGCGGGATAGTGGGGTTATAGTACTCCTCGGACATGAGAGCTTCTGGAACCAGCGCAACCTTGCCTACAATGCGGGTACCGCTGCTGCTTACGGACTTCCCTCCGAAGAAGCGATTTCCATGCTAACCAGCCGCCCCGCCGACTGGCTTGGTCTGTCTCGGATTGGCCGCATTGCGCCAGGGTACAAGGCTTCTCTTTTGCTTACGGAAGGCGACCTTTTAGACCCAGCCCGTTCCCGTGTCCTACGGGCTTGGATAGAAGGGCAGGAGGTTGCCCTAACTGAAAATCCCCAGGAAGTCCTCTTTCGGAAGTTCCGCTACGATTAGCCCGCTTTATGTCTGAGCCTTTGTTTTTTGACCTCCATGTACACAGTACGTTCAAGCCGTACATGCTGAGCGCCGTAGATTCCCCGTGGGAAGATTACGACCAAGCTACGCCAGAAGAGCGAGTCCGCCGCACCCCGAAGCTCACTCGCAGTGATTTCAGTAAGCTCTTACGGTCTGGGACACGGGTGGTCACGCTCGCCCTGCATCCGATTGAAAGATATCTCATCTCCGCTTTGACGACTCGGCCGGTAGCGTATGCGCTGGTGTTTCGGATGCGTCTAGAACGAGTACGCCAGGTGCTGCAGCGCAATCCCTTTGCTATCCTGCAGCAGGAGTATAATTTACTTTTGGCCTATCAGCGACAACCCCAAGGGCTGGGCCAGGTGCGCATCGTACAAACTCCGGAAGACTTAGACGGTGCGCTCGCGGAACCTCATACGATAGCGGTACTCCTGGCTATTGAGGGGGCGCATGCATTAGGTTTTGAGTATCGGGATTACTCTTTTCCGAAAATCCGGGGCTTCTCGTATGACGGGTTTACGCCGCTCTCTCGGGCTATTATACGGGAGCGGCTGGATTGGGCTGCCGTGCGTGGGGTGCACATGATTACGCTTCTACATATGGTCTACAATCACTTAGGTACGCCGGCTAAGGCCGTAGAATTGCGAGGCCCGATGGCGCTTTTACCTAATCCTTTTCGCAGTCTGCGCGGCGTAGGTAGCTACAAGGGGCTTACCAGCTATGGCGCTGCTTTCGTAGAAGAGGCCTACAAACGGTACATCCTTATTGATGTCAAGCATTCCGATCATGTAACGAGGGCGCAGATATACGAAATAGCCAGGGAGTACGGGATGCCAGTGATAGCTTCGCATGTGGCGGCTTCGGGGCATGCCCTGCATAACCGCCGAGTACGGATAGATAAGCCTCGGCATCGCATGCAAAGTGAGCGCTTCAACCCTTGGGATATTAACCTCCACGATGAAGACCTGGTGGCTATCGCTCGAAGCGGTGGATTGATAGGGCTTATCTTGGACGAGCGGGTATTGGCGGGCGAGCAGCTCCTCAAGGCTGTGCGAGCGGGAGAGATATCTCCAACCGAACCCCTGCTTCAGCAGATCCGCTACATCTACACTATCCTCGTGCAGGCTGGGATAGAGCCGCGCTCGGCATTTCGCACGCTGTGTATAGGCAGTGACTTTGATGGGCTAATCGACCCCATTGATAGTGTGCCCACTGTGCTGGAATATTCCACTGCGCTATATCCGGCCCTCCTGGCGTTTTTTGAGGCAGAATATGGCCTTTTTGCGGAAACGGGCCTTTCTCCAAAAGAGTTAGCTGACGGCATCGCCTGGGAAAATGGTATTACCTTTTGGCGGGCTTTTTTACAGCGGAAAGTCAAGCAGTTCCCTGTATCCCCTCCCGTCGCTAAACTCTGAGGCAAGACATCGTATATTTGTTTGCGTTGGATATGCGAGACCTTACTCGTCTGCGTACGCTCGGTGAACTCAAGCAGGTGGGCTATAAGAGCCGTTCTGTCAAGCAAGAGCTACGCGAAAACCTCCTGGATGCGCTGCGCACGGGTCGCCCCCTTTTTGAGGGGATTTATGATTACGAAGATACCGTACTACCTCAGCTCAAAACCGCCATTCTGGCCAAGCACAATATTCTCCTCTTAGGGCTACGAGGCCAGGCGAAAACTCGCTTAGCTCGGCAGCTGGTGGAACTTTTGGACCCTTACATTCCAGCGATAGAAGGGGTAGAGCTGCCCGAAGATCCTTTTGCGCCTATCACCCCTCAGGCTAAGGCTTTAGTAGAAGAAGCGGGGGACGATACACCTATTCGCTGGATCCCTCGGGAAGAGCGCTACACCGAAAAGCTCGCCACACCTGATGTATCGGTAGCCGACCTTCTGGGCGATATTGACCCTATCAAGGCCGCGACACTCAAACTGCCCTACGCAGACCCTCGGGTGATTCACTTTGGGCTTGTCCCTCGGGCGCATAGGGGCATCTTCGCCATAAATGAGCTACCAGACCTGCAGCCACGCATTCAAGTCGCCCTCTTCAACCTGCTGCAGGAACGGGATGTCCAAATCCGTGGCTATAAAATTCGCTTGCCCCTGGATATCCAGTTTGTCTTTACGGCCAATCCAGAAGACTACACGCAGCGGGGCACTATCGTAACCCCCCTCAAAGACCGGATTGGCAGTCAAATTCTCACGCACTACCCTCGTACCTTAGAAGCGAGCCTGCGCATCACAGAGCGAGAGGCGGTCCGATCCCCCGAACAGATTGAGCGGATAACGCTACCTGAGACGCTCGCTTGCGCCATAGAACGGATAGGATTTTTTGCGCGGGAAAGCGAACACATAGATGCGAAGAGCGGGGTCTCGGCTCGGCTTACCATTTCTGCTCGGGAATGCATCATCGCCTGGGCGGAGCAGCGCATGCTCTCCAACCGAGAAGAGCGCACCGTCGTACGCCCTATGGATCTCTACTCTGCGGGTCCCGCCATCGCCGGCAAGGTAGAGCTCGTGTATGAGGGCGAAAAAGAAGGGATTCAAGCGGTAGCCCTTTACTTGGTCCATCGTGCACTTAAGGAGGAGTTTCTTGCGCACTTTCCGCCCCCAGACCGCTTCAAGCGTAGCACCCAGCCCAATCCCTATCAGCCCATCGTAGACTGGTTCACGAGCGGTAACCAGCTGCATCTCTCTCGCTGGATGTCCGACGCCCAGTATGAACGGGAGCTTCAGCGCATACCGCACCTACAGCGGCTGGTGGATAATCTCAACCTCCCCGGCTCCCCATATCCCTGGATGGAGCTGGCCCTCCACGGCTTGGCTGATATGTCTATGATAGGACGAACCCTCTCCGAACGCGAGATCGCCTTCCAAGATATTCTGGCTGAGCTCTCTTCTCGCCGCGACGACGAGGAGGAGGAAGAAGAAGATTAGAACTTGCGCTGCTCCCCTCAGGAGAAGTTCCGTATATTTGTCTCATGCGGAAGTTCGCTTTTGGGCTTCTCTCCCTTCTGTGGGGGCAGAAGGTCATAGGCTATGACCTGTGGCTAGATAGTTTGAGTTTTACGCAAAGCTGGTGGAGCTGGCGGGCAGGGGTTATCTTTCAGCCGGGGAGCGCTTCTTCCCTTGCTTTGACTTTGCGGGGTTACACCATAGACTCTATCCGCTTAGGGGGCCAGCTGCTGACCTATACTCACAATGATAGCCTACTGACGGTTTCTCTGCCGAGCGGCCTCAGTGCCCAAGAGACGGTATGGGTGTATTATCGAGGATCAGGGGTGCAAGATCCGGGGGGCTTTGGAGGAATGTACTGGGGGCCTTCGTACGTATTTAACATCGGCGTCTCATTGTACATCTCTCCGCACAGCTTCGGACGAGCCTGGCATCCTTGCGTAGATACTTTTGGGCTCAAAGCCTATTATAAATTCCACCTGCGGGCGCCTGATACCCTAACCGCCACGGCTAATGGACTCATAGACAGCGTTGAAGCAGCAGGGCTCGGGTGGAAACGCTGGCACTGGACCCTCCAATATCCCATACCAGCGTATCTCGCCGGCGTCGCTATCGGTAAATATGTGGCTGCGCGAGATACGCTCATTAGAGGGCCTGGAGATACCCTTCTAATTGAGAATTGGCTCGGCCGCGGCGATAGCGCTGGAAGCTATACGACCTTCCAGCGGCTCAAACCGCTATTGCGGGATTGGGAACAGAAGTTTGGGCGGTATCCCTATGAGCGGGTAGGCTTCGTTGCTACGGCCTTCAATAGGGGCGCCATGGAACACGCTACCCACATCGTCTATCCCAGCATCATCATTGCAAACACCAACCAGTATGACTGGCTGTGGGCACACGAGCTAGCCCATCAATGGTTCGGAAATTCTGTCACAGGCTCAAAAGAAAGCCAGATCTTTCTCAAGGAAGGCTTTGCGACTTTCAGTGAGGCGCTGTTTTATGAGCAGTTTTTCGGTAAGCAGCGGTACTATGAACACATTCGCGGCTTTTTAGAGCGAACCTTGCAGCGCCTCCGCTGGGAAGAGGGGCTTTTTTCGCTCTCTAATATTCCGCCCGAGCACACCTATGGCATCGCTACCTACCAAAAAGGAGCTACCGTCTTGAATACCCTTCGGCATCAGCTTGGAGATAGCTTGTACTTCTTAGGGGTGCGGGCCTACAACACGCGATATTTACATGGTCTGGTCACTTTGGACAGTTTGCAGCGCGTGCTGGAGGATAGCTGTGGCGTATCTCTACAAGCCTTTTTTGACGACTGGCTGCGTAGCCCTGGTGAAGTGCATTTTCGGATAGACTCTTTTGGTAGGGCGGGAAATGACTCGGTATGGATCGCTTGGAGGATGGCCTTACGCGATAAGCCGACCTACGGCACGCCGACGCGTCTGACAGTACATCTGCGCGGGAATACGACGGCAGAGGTATTAGATGCACAATTTTTCACCGATGGCACCGCTCAAGGGGTAGCCAAAGTAGCCTGCCCGTTTACGCCGAGGGTGGCTATCCTGAACCCTCAAGGCGAGGTCTCTGACGCTACCACGCATGGTAGCCGATGGGTAAAGACCACGGGAAACATTACTTTACCAGCTACTTACCTCACCGTGCGCGCGATAGGTTTACCTTCGGGGGATTCGGTTTGGATTCATGTGGGGCATCACTGGGTAGCCCCCTATGATGGGGTAGGCTTGCCCCTGTCTACTACTCGCTTTCACAGCTTGGATGGGGTCTGGAATAAGGCGCTAGCGCTGCGAGGGGTATTTAACTACAATGGGCGAGCGGTGGGTTCGGGCGCTTATCTGGATACGCTCTGGCTAAACTTCAACGAGGACTCGCTGGCCCTGTATTGGCGCTCAAAAGCAGGTGAGCCTTGGACAGAATGGCTGCATTATTCTATAAACCGCGGCCCTTCTGCTACTGACCTGCAAGGTTCTATTATCGCAGATTCGCTTCTGCCTGGGGAGTATGCGCTCGGTCGGAAGGCACTCGCCACGCCTGTACAAGGTCCGAAACCTTCCCAGCTTGTACAGTGGGAAGTACGGTCCGAAGCGGGGCTCCTATCTATCCACAATGGGTCTCAGGAAGAAGGTATTTACGGAATCTATGACCTTTTGGGGCGGGGTATGGGTGGAGGGCGACTCGCCCCGCAAAGCCAAGCTATCCATCCTTTGCCCATGGGCTTCTATCTGGTGCAAACCCCAGAAGGTCCTAAAAAGGTGGCTATTTGGAGATAAACTCGTACCTTTGCCCCCGCTGTGAAAAACTTACCTACGTATCGCACGCCCATGGTATCTCTCAAGGCGCAGGTGCGAGATTGGGTCGTGGTAGATGCCACGGATATACCATTGGGGCGCTTGGCTAGTCAAGTAGCCTACCTTCTGCGAGGGAAGCATAAGTCTACCTTCACCCCTCAGTGGAATCTCGGTGCCGCTGTCATCATCGTGAATGCCGATCAAGTTCTCCTCACCGGTAAAAAAGGCGAGAAAAAAGTCTATGTGCGGCACACGGGGTATCCTGGCGGCCAGCGTCATATTCCCGTACAGCGCCTTTCGCCTGAAGCCGTCATTCGCCACGCGGTGAAAGGTATGCTCCCGAAAAATCGCCTGCAAGCCCGTATGCTTCGTAATCTCCATATCTACAGTGGGCCTTCGCATCCGCACGCTGCACAAAAACCGAAACCCATTTCTCTTGCCGTATGAATCCTCTCCTTGCCTCCTACTTGCATGCCGTAGGCCGTCGGAAGACGGCGGTGGTGCGTTTGTACCTTCGGCCTAACCCATCGGGCAAAGGTACTTTCTCAGTCAATCGCCGTCCATGGAAGGAGTGCTTTCCCGTAGAGACGCTCCAGCTGGAGATCCTCAGGCCTTTTGAGGTGCTGAATTTAGACCCGGAGCGGTATGACCTGCTAGTATATGCCCGCGGGGGCGGCATAAAGGGCCAAGCTGAAGCACTGCGTCTCGCTATCGCTCGGGCTCTCCTCAAAGAAAGCGAGGAGACTCGGAGACCTTTCCTCCGAAAGGCAGGACTCCTCACAGTAGATGCTCGGCAAGTAGAAAGAAAACACTACGGCCACAAAAAAGCTCGGAAAAGCTTCCAGTTTTCTAAGCGATAATATGCAGATACCTACCGTAGAGCAGCTCTTAGAAGCTCGCGTACATCTGGGGCATTTACGAAGCCGCTGGAATCCTCGCATGCGGCCTTACATTTTTATGGAGAAAGACAAGATCCACCTCATTGATGTCCTAAAAACCCAGCGTCTCTTAGAAGAAGCCGCTAAAGCTATCCGGGAAATCGCCCGGCAAGGGCGGGCTGTCTTGTATGTCGGCACCAAAAAGCAGGCGCGGGAAATCCTCAAAGAAATGGCTGAATCTGTCGGAATGCCCTATGTAACCGAGAGATGGCTGGGCGGTATGCTCACGAACTACAAGACCATCCGCCGTTCCATCACAAAAATGGAGGCGATTGAACGCATGATGCGAGATGGCACCTTTGAGAAAATCTCTAAACGCGAGCGTCTGCAAAAGTTGCGAGAAAAAGAGAAACTGGACCGCTTTTTAGGGGGAATCGCTCGTATGCCTCACTTCCCGCCTGCGGCCGTGTATATCGTAGATATAGTGGAGGAATCCATAGCTGTCGCAGAAGCCCGCCGCCTCAATATCCCCACCTTTGCTATGGTAGATACCAACGCAGACCCTACCCAAATATCCTTTCCGATCCCCGCAAACGATGACTCAACCCACTCTATTGAGCTGGTCACCGGAGTCATCACCGCTGCGATACGAGAGGGCATAGAAGCTGCGAAAGCCGAAACCCTTGTCGAAGGGTCAGAGGCCTAAGGTACGCGCCGCCCTACCTTCGGGCTTTCGAGACTTTGGACCGCAAGCGGTGCGGCTGCGCCGATCCGTGTTCCAGGCCCTTATACATACCTTTGAGCGCTTTGGCTATGAGCCGTTAGAAACCCCCGCCGTAGAGCTTACCTCTATCCTCCTCGGGAAATACGGCGAAGAGGGCGATAAGCTCCTCTTTAGAATCCTAAACTCTGGCGACTTTTTGGCTGAAGCCCCCCCAGAGGCTCGCACTAGGAGTGCCACGCTGCTCCCATATATTAGCGAAAAGGCCTTGCGCTACGACCTCACGGTGCCGATGGCTCGCTGGGTAGCGCAGCACGCAGGGGAGCTGGTTTTCCCCTTCAAACGGTACCAGATCCAGCCAGTTTGGCGAGCTGATAGACCGCAGCGAGGGCGCTTCCGGGAGTTCTACCAATGCGATATTGACATCGTCGGGGCGGAGGGCATCATGCCTCTGTTAGAAATCGCGGCTATCCTGCGCGAGAGCTTGAATACCCTCCAGCTCACGGGTGCCGTGCTGCACCTTAATCACCGAGCCCTACTTGAGAAGGCTTGTCATGAGACCGGCTGGCCAAAGGAAGACTTTGTAAGTTTCTGTGGGCTTTTAGATAAGTCGGATAAAATAGGATGGACTGCCGTGCAGCAGCAGTTCGCAGAATTGGGGTTTACCTTGCCCGAATGGCTAGACCCAGCTACTCCGTGGCCTCTCCTGCGAGAGCAGCTTAGCCTGGTGGAGGGGCTTGCGGCTGACCTTTCTACCTTAGAAAGTCTTTTGGCAGATCCGACCCCGCCTGTATCGCTGCGATGGGATGCCACGCTGGCGAGAGGACTTTCGTACTACACCGGCTACATCTATGAACTGCGCATGCCAGAAAGCGGCTTAGGAAGTATCGGGGCGGGGGGGGCTTATGCCAGTCTCGTGGGAGACTTCGGGGGGCCAGATCTGCCCGCGATGGGGTTCTCTTTCGGTATAGAACGGATCCTCCTCTTAGTCTCAGAAGCACTCTCTTCCGAGCCCCCTTCGCAGGCGCTAGTGGCCTGGATAGATGCCTCCCCTTCCTATGCGATGCGAGTCGTCCAAGCCCTCCAATCGCAAGGTCTTTCTGCCTTTGCCTATCCCAGCCCGAAAAAACTCTCTAAGCAGCTAGACTATGCCCAGCGCCGAGGTATACGATGGGTCGCCATCGTCGGAAGCCAAGAAGAAGCCACACAAACCCTCCAACTTAGAGACCTGCAGCACCATACCCAGAAAACCCTCGCCTTACATGAGCTGGCACAAGTCGCTATGGAGTAAAGTAACGATAGGGGTACTCCTTGTGTCGTGTTCGCCCCGCTTGCCTGAGCTACAAACGATTGAAGCACAGCAGTCTGAGCTACGCGACCTACTTAGCGCGCAGGGCTCCCAAAGTTCGGCTTTTATGACTACAGCACTGCAGCTTGCGCGGAATATAGAAGCCTTCGCCCAAAAATATCCCAACCACCCTCGCGTGCCAGAGCTGCTTTTAGAAGCAGCCGAGCTAGAAGCGGTATACTTTAATGACCCTCGCCGGGCCATTGAGCTTTTGCGCAAAATAGACCTGCGATATCGCCAAAAAACCCCCTACGCGCCTAAGGCCCTTTTTTATGAAGCCTTTCTGTACGAGAATCAGCTGTCCGATACGGCGCAGGCTCGGGAGCTGTATGAGCTCTTTCTGCGGGAGTATCCCCAACATGAGTTAGCTTCGGAGGCTCGGCTGGCGCTGCGTAGTCTCGGTAAGTCGCCAGAGCAGCTGCTGCGGGAGTTTTTGCGGGATTCGTTAGTGCCATAGTGGCGGCTTTTTGGAGCTTTTCGGGGCGCGTCCGGCGCAAAGCAGTTCCCTTCTGATGCTTACGAATTTGGCTACGAGACAGCTGGGCCCACTCCTGGGCTGAGAAAAAAGCATGGGCTGCGGGCGGTAGTGTCGCCTGCGGCTGAGCAAAGCGATTCCAAGGGCAGACTGTCTGGCATATATCGCACCCAAAGATCCACCCCTGTAGGTCTGGGGCCGTAGGCTCTAAGGCAGGGGCCTCTATGGTCCAGTACGCAATGCATCGGCGGGCGTCTAATACGTAAGGGGTCAGAGCTTGCGTCGGGCATGCCGTAATGCAGCGATTACAGGAGCCGCAGAAGTCCTCTACGAAGGGATCATCCGGCGTCAGCTCCGCCGTAGTGATGACCCCTCCGATGAAAGTGAAGCTGCCCAGCCGGCGATTCAGGAGCAGGGTGTTTTTCCCGATCCAGCCGAGACCGGCTTGCACAGCCCAGGCTTTTTCTAAGAGAGGCGCTGTATCTACAAAAGGTCGGGCTTGCGCTCCGTAGCGCTGAAGGTAGTCTGCTAGGATCTGCAAGCGTCGCCGAAGATGAACATGATAATCTTCGCTCCAGGCGTACTGAGCGATAGGGGAGCGAGTTTGGCGGGTGTGAAGGTACCGCTGAAGTACAAGAAAAAGGCTGCGAGCGCCGGGGAGTACATGGGCAGGGTCTGCGCGCAAGTGCGGGGCCTGGGCGAGATACTCCATACCTGCATGTAGGCCTTGCTGTATCCAGGACAGGTAACGTCTGTACGCCTCGTATGCCGGCGAGGGATAGGGCGGAGGGGGGCTATCTAAGGCTTCTACCCGAGCGACTCCCCAAGCATCAAAGCCTAATCCTTGCGCTAGGGCCTTCAGGCGCTGCGTAAGCCAGATCGTGCTGAGCTTGACCGAAGTCACCTACGCTAAAAAAGCGTGGCACTACCTGCGAAAGAGCCACTGCGTCCCAAATGCGTGTAGGCTCGTAAAAGGGCTTTGCGCCCGCGAGGGGTGCGTTCCAGAAAACCTTCCATGATGAGGTAGGGCTCATATACCTCTTCTAAGGTGTCGGGCTCTTCTCCGATGGCTACGGCCAGGGTTTGTAGGCCCGTAGGACCGCCTCCAAAGCGGTCTACGAGGGTCAAAAGGAGTTTTTTGTCAATCTCTTCTAAGCCGGCTGGGTCAATTTGTAGGGCGGAAAGCGCGGTTTCCGCCAGGGCACCATCAATCTGCGTGTGGCCAGCGACTTGCGCAAAATCGCGTACCCTTCGCAAGAGCCGATTGGCGGTGCGAGGGGTGCCCCGACTCCGCTGAGCAATCGCATAACTCGCTTCTTCGGTTATCTCAATCCCTAAAATCCGAGCTGAACGCTGCACAATTCGCGCTAGCTCTGCTTGTGTGTAGTACTCTACATGGATAGAGATACCAAAGCGTGCAATCAAAGGGGCGGTGAGGAGGCCGAGGCGGGTCGTAGCGCCTACAAGTGTGAAGGGTTTGAGGCGGAGCTGTAAGGTCTTTGCATGGGGACCGCTATCAATGACAATATCTAAACGATGATCCTCCATCGCCGTGTAGAGGTACTCCTCAATGGCGGGATGAAGCCGATGGATCTCGTCAATAAAGAGCACATCTCCTGTTTCCAGCTGGGTGAGGAGGCCGGCTAAATCTGCGGGGCGCTGGAGGGCAGGACCGCTGGTAGGAAAGAGGCGGGTGCCCATCTCTTGGGCAATAATGTGCGCTAAGGTTGTTTTTCCGAGCCCGGGAGGGCCATAGAAAAGGGTATGGTCTAAGGCTTCCTTACGGGCGCGGGCTGCTTCCAAAAAAATGCACAGATTGGAGAGAAAAGGCCGATTTCCAATAAACTCCGAGAGACTTGTCGGGCGAATGGATCTCTCCTCGGACTCAGAAGGGGCAGAGGGCCTCATGGGCTTAGATCTTTCATCATGTGATACACGGAGCTTCCCCCCTTACGGCGGCGAATGGTAATGCGGTCAATCAGCCGACGGATGAGATAGATACCCAGTCCCCCCGGACGGTTGGTATCAGTTCGCAGAAGTTTAGGTTCGTCGGGGTACTGATGCAAATCGTACGGAGGAGCGGGATCATAGAGATAAATATGTACGACAGACCCTTGAGAGCGTAGCTCCAGGCGAAGCTCTTTATCGGGGTCTTCTTTATTGGCATGGAGGATGGAGTTGGCGCAGAGTTCCTCAATCGCTACGGTGACTTGGTTGATGCGGACGGTATCTTGGGTGAGGGTGCGTAGATGGTTTTGTACGAAGTGTCGGATGATGGGGAGGTTCTCCGTAGAGGCTCCAAACTGCAAGCTGGCTTTAGGCATGCGAAACCGACATCAGCTTGGTCAGGCCGAGAAGGTCTAAGATGTTATACACTTCGGGTTGCACTTCTGCGAGGGCCAGCGTGATGCCCTTGGGAGCGAAGTTATCCATGCACATAAGCAAGATACCGGCGCCGGCGCTGGAGAGGTAGGAGAGTTCTCGGCAGTGGAGGGTAATCTGCTTGACGGCAGGATTGGCTTGCAGCAGTTGGGTGAGCTTTTCGTAGAGTTTGGGGGCGGTCAGGGCGTCCAGCTCTCCACGGAGGGCTAAGTGCATGTGCCCATTGTCGCCGTTTGGTAACACGTCAATCTGCATCAAGAGCAAAGATACGCTTTTAGCCTGTATAGCGTGCTAAAAGGAGCGTACCATCATCGCCGAGCGAGCTATCCCCGGTGAAGGCACGCACAGCTTGTAGAATTTTCTCGGCGATTTCTCGGGTGGGTAGGTCGTGATACGCCTCAAAAAGTGATAAAAGCTGCTCTACACCAAACATTTCTCCCGCAGCATTGGTGGCCTCGGTAAAGCCGTCACTGAAGCACATAAATAAGCTTCCGGGCACCAGTTTCCCACGTTCGGGCACGAGGATTCGGCCGATGATTTGAGAGGACGCATTTCCCAATACGATGCCGGAGGGGCGGAGAATATCTATTTTTTGGGTGAGAGGATTCCAATAGAAAACCTCGGGATTCCCTGCGCGTAGGAGCACATATTCTTGTTTTTCTAAGTCGAAGCGCAAGAGGGTAGCTGCTAGAAAGTTGTTTTTGTGGAAGACGCGTTTCAGGGCGTCATTAAGCTCTAACATGAATGCATCGGGGCTCAGGCGACGCAGCCAGAGGGTATTGAGGGCACCGCGGGTCTGGGCCATCTGGTAAGCGGCGGCGATTCCGCTCCCTGCACAATCCGAGAGCCAGAAGTCAATGATGCGCCCCTCAGGGTATTCGTGCACTTGGTAATAATCACCGCCAATGGTGCGGTCGTACTGTTCAAAGACTACACAAAGATCTACCTTTTGGGGGAGAGGAGGGGGAGGGGGGAGGAGCGCTTCCCGAGTTTCCTGCAGAAAGTCAGCTTCCTTTCTGGCGGTGAGGGCTTGCTCTTGATAGAGACGGCGGTCTAAGTTTTCTAAAAATAACGCCGTTTGTTCGGCCAAGGTGCTCAACAGCTGTAGGTCCCGCTCGTCAAAGCCGTCGGGTTCTCGGCTTAGGACGCCGATAGAGAGCGTTTGAGAGAGCACCGAACCTCGTAAGAGGGATATAGGTCGCTGGATCAAAAAGGTAGATAGATTGGGGAGCTTGCGATTGAACTTCTGCAAGGAGGAAATTATTTCGGTATAGACTTCGGTGCCGCTGCGCTGATGGAGGAGGGTGTGTAATGCATCCTGTAAATGGCCTTTTGCGAGGGTAGTAAACACTATTGGGTCTTCTAGGGGTACGCGCAGCTCTGCTAGTACGCCTCGCACGGCAGCGATTTTTTCAAAAGTTTGGCAGGCAATTTGGAGTACTTCTCGGGCATCGGCGGCGCGCTGCTGTCGGGCGAGAAACTCTGTAAGCAGCTCCAGAGAATGGCTACTTTCGCTTTGGGAAATGTAAAAGATCCGAAGAATGAAAGGCAGCAATAGCCAGCCGGCATGTAAAAATAGGGTTGCCAGGAGGAGCGGATACAGCGCCAGGTACAAGGGGGGCAGTTCTGCTGAGAAGAGGCCTGGGAGTACCTGCCAGGTGATAAATAGGGCAACATTCTGTAGCGCAAGGAGGAGCACGGTCTGCCCAAACTCTCGGCTGACTAAGTCAATAAGCCAATAGCTGTAATAGAGCAGGGGGAGAAGGCTTATCCACAGAAGTACACTGAAGTAAGGGTCAAGTGTGGGGAAAGCAATTCGCAGGAAGAGAACGCCAGCGGAGAACCCAAAAAAAGCAAATACGAGCCACTGTTTTCTAGCGGGTAAGCGCCCTGCCAAAAGATACCCGGCTAAAGTTAGATGCCCGGCCGCCTGAGCCGCTATGCCTACCTCCATAAAGCTGCGTAGGAGGGCGGAGGTCCGTTCCTGGTGCTCAGAAGCGACGACGAGCCCCAAGAGTTCCCCTATCAGTACATAAGCTACGCCGATGACCGATAGGAGGGTATTCCAGCGGAGGAGCTGGGCGGGGCTTCGCCAGCGGCGAGGTATCAGCTCCCCGATCAGGAGAAAAGCCCCTACGCTTAGCAGAAAGAAGCCTAAAATCCCTAGCCATGTCGTGTGACTTTGCGGCAAAAAGTAGCGCAGCCACAAATACAAAAGAAGCAGGGCAGCTCCTAGAGTCGTGGAGAGGGATCCGCTGGTGCGTAAGGCTCTCAACGCAGGGTATAATTAGGGGCTTCTCGGATGATTTCTAAGCTGTGGGGGTGGCTTTCGGCCACGCTGGCGGAGCTGATGCGTACAAATTGGGACTTACGCAGCCGAGCGAGGTTGGCGGCTCCGCAGTAGCCCATACCCGCCCGTAAGCCGCCTACGAGCTGATAGAGGACCTCTTCTGCGCGGCCTCGGTAGGGCACCCGTCCGACCACGCCTTCGGGTACAAGTTTGCTGGAAGGTCTGCGCTCTTGGGCATAGCGGTCGGCACTGCCGGCTTGCATGGCTTCTATGGAGCCCATGCCGCGATAGACTTTGAACTTTCGGCCTTCGTAGAGGATAGTTTCGCCGGGGCTCTCTTCGGTACCTGCCAGCAGACCGCCGATCATCACGGCGTCTGCCCCTGCAGCCAGCGCTTTCGTGATATCTCCGCTATAGCGGATTCCCCCGTCGGCTACGAGGCCTACGCCTGCGGGCTTCGTTACAGAGGCTACCGCCAATACCGCTGAGAGCTGGGGCATCCCTACGCCGGTGACCACGCGGGTCGTGCAGATACTGCCGGGCCCAATACCTACCTTCACTACATCGGCGCCAGCTCGGAGGAGGTCCTCGGCGGCTTCTGCGGTGGCGATATTACCTGCCATGAGCGTAAGCTGGGGATAGCGCTCACGCAGCTGCCGTAGAGTCTCTAAAACCCGAGCGCTGTGTCCATGCGCTGTATCCAGCGTGATGAGGTCCACTCCTGCTTGTACGAGGCTTTCGGCTCGAGCTAAGGCCTCTTCGCCGACGCCTACGGCGGCTCCGACGCGCAGCCGCCCAAGGTGGTCTTTGCAAGCATGCGGGTATGTCCGCCGCCGCAGAATGTCCTTGTACGTAATCAGTCCCACTAAGCATCCTGCTTTATCAACTAAGGGGAGCTTTTCAATGCGGTGCTGGCGTAAAATTACTTCCGCCTCCTCAAAGCCCGTACCTTCCGGCGCTGTGATGAGAGGGGCTTTCGTCATGTAGCTTTCCACGGGGGTATCATCTGGCTGTACGAAACGAATATCCCGGTTGGTCAGAATGCCTACAAGGTGCCGCTGGGAATCTACAATGGGAATGCCCCCAATGCGGTGTTCGGCCATCAGCTGGAAGGCCTCTCGCACGGGCGCCTCTGGCGGTAAGGTAATCGGATCGACAATCAAACCACTCTCATACCGCTTGACCCGCCGTACCTGCTCGGTCTGCTCGGCAATGGAGAGATTTTTATGGAGTATCCCAATTCCCCCAGCGCTAGCCATAGCGATGGCCATCTGATACTCCGTTACGGTATCCATGGCGGCACTGAGTATAGGTATGTTGAGCGGAAAAGTCGGTGTGAGCCAGGTGCGTACATCCGTGTACTCCGGGAGCACCTCAGAATAGGCAGGCACCAGCAAGACATCATCGTAGGTGAGGGCAAGCGGGATCTCCCGCTCCTTTTCGGCCATAGGCAAAAGTACGCACAGAGGCCGTATATTTGCTAAGTGCGGAGTCTCCTACGAGGGCTGTGGTTTGCCCTGCGGCATGCGCTTCGGGGTTGGCGAGTGCGCCCAAGGGTAGTAACCCAGCCTGGGGCCTTTACGCAATCTGAGGGGGGGGCTATCACGATTGCCTATCCCCACCAGAAGCTTCCCCTCCCGGCAAATGGCCATTATCGCCTCCATGTGGCAATTAAAGACTGCATCGGCTGCGATTTGTGCGCTCGGATCTGCCCTGTGGACTGCATCACGATTGAGAAAGTAAAGTCGCCCACCATTCTGGGCTACGCTTCGGATGGCTCTCCGCGGCGGTTTGCGCTACCTCGATTTGATATTGACCATGCGCTGTGCTGCTTTTGCGGGCTCTGTACAGTCGTATGTCCTACGGAATGCATCACAATGGAACCTGTATATGACTACGTCACTCGCCATAGAGCTGAGCTGGTATATCGCTTTGGGGAGCGCGGCGCTGTATCTGAGTAGCCGACGCACGGTGGCAGGAGGCCTGAGTGGCATCTTTTTCGTGCTTCTCGGGCTAGGCCTGTGGTATGGCTGGCAAGGGGCAGGTTACTTATGGGCCGCACAATGGACTGTTTATATCGCAGGGGTGCTTTTTTTATGGGCCTGGCTCGCCTTAGAAGTGCCCTTGCGCCCTCAGCCTCGCTACGATAGACAGAGCCTCCTGGCTGTGCTATTTTTGGGCGGATGGCTCTTTTTAGAAGGAAGCAGCGCCCGAGGGCTTTTTTCTTTCAGCTTCCCGAAGCCTTTGCCGGACTTAGCTGCCATAGGGCTCCTGTGGGCGCAGGGATGGGCCCCCCTTTTCGCCTGGCTCTCTGTGGCCCTGGCCGGGCTGTGGCTTCTGCTTGCTACCCTCTGGCCGAAACCACCCTCCTAAGCTAATTTGTTTTCCTTCCCGTGCCCCCAAAAGTGTATATCACTCGCCGGTTCCACTTCAGCGCCTCCCACCGAATCTATAATCCTGCCTGGGATGAAGTGAAAAACTTAGAAGTTTTCGGCAAGTGTAGCCATCCAACTGGTCATGGACACAACTACGAATTGGAAGTTACCGTGGCTGGACCTGTACAGCCAGATACAGGCTATGTGATGGACCTTACTCGGCTGCGCTCGTCTATTGAAGCGGCGGTGATTGAGCTGCTCGATCACCGAAACCTCAATACCGATGTCCCTTTTCTAAAAGGGCAAATACCTTCTTCTGAAAATCTCATCGTGGCCCTGTGGGCGCAGATACAACCCCTTTTGCCTGAGGGGGTTGAGCTTGTGCGTTTGCGCTTATGGGAGACCCCGAGAAATTCCTTTGAGTACTATGGCGAGACCGTATAACGCTCCAAATGGCCATGGCGGCTCCTGCGGCTGCGGCCACACCCACGAAGAAGAGCTCCTCCTTACGGCTGAGGGTCCCCCTTATGCTTCCACAGAAGAGGCAATTGCCTATCACTTCGGTGAGATCATGCGGCTCCTGGGCCTGGATCTAAAAGATCCAAGCTTACGAGATACGCCCCGTCGCGTGGCTAAGATGTATCTCCGAGAGCTTTTCATCGGCTTAGACCCGGCCAACGCCCCCGAGGTGCGCACCTTTCCCAATACCTATGGCTACCGCCAGATGGTAATTGAGAAAGACATTCGGGTACGTTCGGTGTGTGAGCACCACTTCGTGCCGATTATCGGGGTAGCGCATGTAGCGTATATTCCCTGCGACCGAGTAGTGGGCCTGTCTAAGCTCAATCGCATTGTAGATTATTTTTCCCGCCGACCGCAGGTGCAAGAGCGACTTACCCAGCAGATTGCGGCCTTCCTTCAAGAGAAGTTGGAGACTCCTGATGTAGCCGTCGTAATTGATGCTAAGCATTACTGCGTCTCTATGCGTGGCATTCAAGATGAGGCTAGCCGTACCATCACGTACGCCTTTGAAGGGGTGCTGAAAGAGCCGGAGCAGCAGGATGTTTTTCTGCGGATGGTAGGTCTCTAAGGGCGCAGGCGAGGATCGCTCCAGCGGCTTAGGATCTCACTTAGGGCGTGTAGAAGCACAAAACCGAGGGTAGATAGCTGAGCTGTACCCAAGATTAAAGGAAAGTCGCTACTGAGTAGGGCTTCAAAGAGCAGTTTGCCCACACCGGGCCAATCAAAAAGCATCTCTACAAAGAGCGCTCCCGTGAATAAGCCTGCCAGCCATTGAGTCGTAGCCACAGCTAGAGCTGGGAGAAGGTTGCGCAAGACATCGGTTCGGAGGATAGCGCCGGGGGCCTTTCCGCGAGCGCGGGCAGCCCGAATGTAATCTGATCTTAAGATACCTTGGGCTTGGCTTGCGGTGAGTTGGAAAAGGTAAGCGGCTGGCCTCAGAGCCAGCGCTAAGGTAGGAAGCACTAAGCGCCGCCACTCATAGATAAAGCCTTCTACCAGTGGGTCATACTGCTGCACGAAGCCCCCTATGGGCAAGCCCGTATAAGCTCCCAAAGCCACAGCCAGTAGCCCAATCAGTAGTATTCCCAGTATGTAGCTTGGCATAGCCAATAGGAGGAGAGCGGTGCGATGGAGCCAGGGGCGGGGCTGGTAGGCGTGCCAGAGTCCGCCGCTTACCCCTAAGGCTACGGCTATGACCATAGCGCCTACCGCAAGTAGGAGCGTACCAGAAAGCCGCTCAGCATACAGAGTCGCTACAGGACGGCCATATTGATACGATATGCCTAAGGTGGGCCATTGCCAGCGTCCCTCCCGATAAGGCAGCCAATCTGCCCAGGCGTAGAGGTATTGCTGCCAGAGAGGTTTATCTAAATGCAGAGCAGCTCGGATGAGCTCCAGCGAGGTCTGGTCAGAACGCTGCCCCAAAAGCATTTGGGCGGGGTCGCCTAGTACCCGTACCAGCACAAAGAGCAGCGAAAAGCTCAAAACAAAGAGGAGTAGGGTCTGAACCCCCAGCTTCAGGAGGAAGCGACCCATGTGCGAAGCTGCGAGCCCATAGGTAAGCTTCGCCAAGGCCATTTACGCCGAATAACCCCATCCTCTAGGTAGAGGGCTCCCAGAGAGGAGCGTAGAACAGCTTTCAATACCGTCTGGTCCTGCGCTGTGAAGCACAGAGAGATACCCGTCTCTTGGGACCACCGATCGCGCACAGCCCGGGGGGAAGCGGTCAGCCCTACGACTTTTACCTGCTCAGGTAAGCCCTCCAAAAGTCGGCGAAGCCGTTCTACTTGCTCTTTCTCCAGCGTCTCTAAGCGGGGGGCTACGATAAGGAGTACTCGGCCTTCTAGCTCATTGACTTTGCAGTCGGAGTACTGGGTAGAGACATAGTCAGTGATGAGGGGAACTCCCGTGGGACCAGGTTCTAAGGCGGCTCGGAGGTTTGTGCCTACCTTGTACGGCAGAAAGTCTATGGCAGGCAGGTAGAGGTAGAAATACACCGTCAATCCTGCGACTACGGCGGCACCGCCCCAAGCGAGGATAGGGAGTAGGGAACTTCGCACCCAAGGCCGTAGCTCTTCTCGCCGCAAAAAGATGTATCCAATCAGGCCCAGGAGCACTACATCTTTGGCGAAAGACTGCCACGGCGTGAATTTTATCACATCGCCGAAGCAGCCGCAATCCGAAACGGCCTTCGTAAGGGCAGAGTAGCCGGTGAGGAAGGTAAAAAACACAATCATCAGTAGAAGGCTCCAAGCCGTGAAGCGTCGGGCATAGCCTAAAAGCAGAAACACCGCCAGGGCCGTCTCAAATACTGCTATACCTCCCGCAAGCGCTGTGCTCCACGGCCCGAAGATCTCATGAAAAGGTAGCCCGCTGTGTTTGTGGAATACCTCAAAGTACTCTTCCAGCTTGTATCCGAAGCCGCGGATGTCATTGACCTTGATAAGGCCCGACAAGGTAAAAAGCACCCCTACAAAAATGCGGGAAAACGCTAGGAAGGGGTCAGCTTTAGCGCGCAGTGGCTGTACTACGTTTTTCACGGATGACGGTTACTTTGATTTGACCTGGGTACTGCATGGTGTTTTGGATCTCTTCGGCGACGGCCTGGGCGATCTGGTCGGTGAGGGTGTCGCTTACTTTCTCACTCTCTACGAGGATGCGTAGTTCTCGGCCCGCTTGGATGGCATAACATTGGGTAACGCCAGGGAATTTTTTCGGTAGGGCTTCCAACTGTTGGATACGCTGGAGGTATTTCTCTACCGTCTCGCGGCGGGCGCCAGGCCGTGCGCCGCTAATCGCATCCGCTACCTGCACGATAGGAGCGAGGATAGTGGTCATCTCAATCTCATCGTGATGAGCGCCCACCGCATTGAGCACTTCGGGGTGTTCTCGGTTGCGTCGTAGGATCTCCATACCCAGCAAGGCGTGAGGCAGCTCGGGGTTCTCATCTGAGACTTTTCCGATATCGTGGAAAAGTCCGGCGCGTTTAGCAAATCGTACCCGTTCCTTAGAGAGGCCGAGCTCTGCGGCTATTAGCGCTGACAGACGAGCTACTTCCTTAGAGTGATGCAGGAGATTCTGCCCGAAGGAAAATCGGAATCGCATGCGCCCGACCAGCTCAATGATCTCTGGTGCTACACCCCGAAGGTCTAAGCCGGAGATGGCTCGCCGGCCTGCATTGCGAATCTCCTCCTCAATCTCTTGCTCTACCTTTTTAGCTACCTCTTCTATACGGGCTGGGTGTACCCGCCCATCCGCCAGTAGCAGCTGTAGCGTACGGCTCGCCACCTCTCGCCGAATCGGGTCGTGGGACGAGATTACAATCGCTCCAGGCGTGTCATCTACGATAATCTCTACACCAGTGAGGCTTTCTAAGGTGCGTATATTGCGGCCTTCCCGCCCGATGATGCGCCCTTTGTGCTCATCGCTCTCTAAGGGGAAGGTCGTGATGCTGTGCTGAATGGCCTGTTCTACTCCTACCCGAGAGAGGGTGATGGCGATGATACGCTGGGACTCTTGCACGGCTTGGAGTTTGGCTTCCTCTAAGACCTGCTGAATGTGGTTACGGGCGCGTTCCTCGGCCTCATGGCGTAGGTTCTCCATGAGCTGCTGGAGCGCCTCTTCTCGGCTCAAGCCCGCTACCTCTTCTAACTTCTGGTTGAGACTCTTCTCCTTATCAGCCAGAGCCACTTCGCGGGAGAGGAGCTCTTGCCAGCGCTGCTCTTGGGCTTCTCGCTGCTGCTCCAGCTTCTCAAGGTCGCGCTGCAAGGCGCTAAGCTGGGCCTGAAGCTCACTTTGCCGGCGATTGACAGACTCTTCTAAGGCGAGCACTTGCCTGTGCCGATCCTCTACCTCACGCGTGCGGGCTTCGGCCTCGGAGAGAAGCTTTTGAGATTTTTCTTTGGCTTCGGTGATTTCCTGCGCCAACTTTTCCCGCGTACGCTTCTCTGCTTCTTTTTCTGCTTGCTGCAACCGTCGGTTTGCTTCTTGAAGCTTCTGGTGGGCTTTGCGCTCTAACTGCTGGGAGCGAGCCTGCGACTCTTTCTCTAAGGCCTCTAAGCGAGCCTGGTGATCAAGTTCTTGAGCATGAAGCTTTTCCCGCTGCTTTCGGGCTGCTACCTGAAATCCTACATAGCCTATTACGGCGCCTACGAGTAGTCCTACTGCAATTGGTACGATCCATTCCATAGTTTTTTAGTTTTTGGGTGAAGGCAGTAGGGCTTCTATGCGCTGGCAGAAGGCCTCGTACCGTTGGAGCCTGTCTTGGAGCGCCTCCAGCACGGTGAGCGTAGCCATCAGAAAGTGGGTAAGCTCATCGACATGGGGTCGCTCTTTTCGGAAGGCTTCAGCTTGCTGCTGGAGGGTTTGCAGCAGCGCTTCTACTCTAACTATTGTCTCGGGCGGCGCCTGTATCGTCAGACTGCGCCCGAAAAGCGTCCACGTCCGAGTCTCCTGTACCATACGATAGAGCCCTACGTACTTTACTTTGGAGCGACACAAGGTGCGCACGAGTGCGCTCCCACTGCCGCTGCCAGGACAAAAGTAATTGTTTTTTCTCGTTTTCAGTTTTGAGCTGGGCGGCTTTTAGGGCGCGGATCTGCTCTTCTAAGCGTTCTAGCCGCGCTTCAATCTCCTCTATAGGCGGTATAGACATGGTTCAGCGGGCGAATGTCTAAGGAAATTCCCTGGGGGTCCAGCTCTACCTTTTGCACAGGCGAGCGTGTATAAAAGACCTTGAGGCAGCGTGTCGGGTCTTTGGCCCAAATTTCAGCGGGCACATACCATAGCGAAGCTGCGCCGTTGGTATAGGTGAGCTTTATCCACATGGGCCACACAAGCCCTTTATTCTCAAAGCGTACCCGAACCTCATACAGTTGCTCGCTGCGCAGATGTTTAGCTGCTGCTACCTGGGCCTTAGAAAGGCGCGCTTTGGCTTCTTCTCGCTGCGCTGCATAAGCCTTGAAATTCGCCTCTACGTACTTATCTCGCAGTTGGGGCCACCGCTCTACATAAAATCGCTGCCGCACGGTGTCGCGTGCGAGATACTTGAGATAGCGTGCGACAGCCTGACTTTCCTCCGCTAAGAGGGTGGCTTCCAGCTTTTCGGAGACTTTCACTCGCTCCTGGACTACGGTGTCTATGGCTATATCTACGGCTTCACTGCCCATAAACCATCCCCGCCAGAACCATCCCAGCTCCTGTTCTACCGACCCCGAGACTACCCTAAAGAAGTCCCACGGCTCTGGATGCTTGAAGGCCCATGCACGCGCATAGCGCGCAAAAGCCGTATCCATGCGCTCAGGGTCCAGAATATACTCACGCAGCGTCTCTAAGCCTACGGCTACTTTGAGGTAGGCATTGGCGCCCATTTCTCGGATGCTGAAGGGATGCACCATGATGGGTTGGCTTCGCCCGCTGGCGAGGTAGTCTCGCACCCGGCCTCGCTCAGCTTCCCCTTCTCCCCGTCGTATAAGTGGCTCAAAGGTCTCTTTGGAAAGGTTTTCCAGGTAGGTGTTGAACCCTTCATCCAGCCACATCCAGCGCCGCTCATCCGAGCAGATGAACATCGGAAAGAAATTGTGCCCAACTTCATGGATGACTAACGAAATAAAGCTCTGTCTCGCGGCTTCGCTGTAAGAGCCGTCTTTTTCTGGCTTCTGCCGGCCACAAAAGACTATCATGGGATATTCCATCCCATACACTGCGCCGTAGGTTACGCTCATGCTGGGATAGGGAAAAGGCACGGTATAGCGACTGTATTCATGGAGGGTGTGTTCGGCGGCGCCAAGCGCTATGTGCCGCCATAGAGGAGCGACTTCTGGGGTATACAGAGACTGTACTAAGGTGGGCTGAGGAGCGCCGGGCACTTGAGTGTAGCGGGTCTCCCAGATGTACTGATTGGAGGCTGCGAAGGCAAAGTCCCGTACATTTTGGGCTTTGAAGCGCCAAGCCAAGGTATCTTTACCTGGACGCTGATAGGCTTCCTTCTCTGAGATGATGAAGGTAGTGCTGTCAAAGCCTACTCGCTTCCAGCGCTCCAGCTGAGTAGGGGAGAGAACCGCCTCGGGGTTTTGTAAGAGGCCTGTAGCTGAGAGGGTATAGCCCTTGGGCATGCGGATGATGACCTCATAGTCGCCAAATTCTGTGGCAAACTCGCTCGGGCCGTAGTAAGGCATGGTCTCCCACCCGCGCACATCGTTGAGGAGGAGGGGGCGGGGGTAGTATTGGGCTACTTGGTAGATGGGTCCTCGGTCAGTCAGGAGGTACCCCCCTCGGCCTTCTACCGTGGCGTCGTTGAGCGTAAAGTTCCAGCGCAGCTGCAAGACCACCTGCTGGCCTGCTTGTAAGCAGCGCGGCAAGGCTACCTCCATGGCCGTTTGGTGCATGCGATAGGGGAGCGGGCGAGTCTGGGTGCCTTCTTCTAAAGCTACTAGCTCTAACTGAAAGTCTGTGCGTTGGTAATTTTCCAGCTGGCGGGCATAAAGTTCTATCCGAGAGGCTTCGCCGCGGCGGGTATCTCGTTGGAAGTTTTCCCAGATGAAGTTTCGGGCTTGATGCCCTGGGCTTTCTAAGCTGAAGTACTTCGGCTCTACGGCGAGCCAGAGGTAACATATCTCAAAGGGACCGTTGTGCGTGTAGGTGAGGCGAGCCAGACCCCGCAGCCGATGCGTAGCTGGGTCTAAGGTAAGCTCCATCTGGTAGTCGGCGCGATTTTGCCAGTAGAGAGGGGAGGGAGTGCCTAAGACAGTGCGAGAAGGCGGTGGCGGCGGTGCATAGTCCGCTAAGGGAAGAAAAGGATCGGCTTGCCAGCTGCTCTGCGCCCATCCCAGCCCCCCCACGAGAACCCAAATCCAACGCATCAGGCAAAAATACTACCTCCAGGGCCATTCTCTGTGGCCCATTCTCTGTGCCCTCTGTGTCTCTTTGGTGGGTTTTTGAGAATAAACCACGGAGGCACAGAGAGCACGGAGGTTTTTACACAGAGAAGGGGGCTCGCTGTGCACCCTCTGTGGCTGGGGGGATCGATCGCCCGACAAACATTTGCGTGTTAAGAAAGTTTATATCTTTGCAGCATGCGTAACGTACTACCCGTACTCGTAGGCTTGCTACTGGGCTGGGCTTTTGCGCAGAGCCCTTCTGGGGTGGCTCAGAAAGAGTCTGCCAGTGAATTCCTCATCCAATCAAAAGACCCTTCCGTAGCTTACCTCGCCGTAGTGCAGCTAAGAGACCACAAACCTGGCACAGAAGTAGAGCCCCGCTGGGCAGAAGCTCAAACGCAAATCCTATCCAAGCACGGCATCTACGGCGTTCAGTTGCTGCAAGCCAAAGAAGCCGAATGGACCCTCCAACTGGTCGTGCGATCGGATATGCCTATCTCAGACCTAGAAGAGGTCCTGCGCGCTTACCTCGGCCAAACTCTCTCCCTAACCCGCAAAAACTAACTGTGCTATGCGATACCTATTCTTACTTGGGCTTGCGACTTTCTCTCTGTGGGCACAGACTATCCTCGTAGACGGTACGGGCGATGGCTCCTTTGAGGCAAGCACCTTTTGCGGAAATAGTGGTACTGTGAATGGTTGGACCATCGTCAACGGCACGCAGCCCAACCGCTGGGCGGTAAATACCGGCGCTGGCGCACAGCACGGCTCCCGAGCTATCTACATCACCAATAACTGCGCTCCCAATCCCCCCCCGCATAACTATAATACCGGTAGTTCCTCCGTCGTGCATTTCTATCGGGATGTGACGCTGCCAGCAGGCCAGCCCTACCTGCAGATTTCTGCCTACGTCAAGGTGCAAGGGGAAGGTACCTCTACTCAATATGACTACTTAGACATTTTTCTAGCGCCTACTTCTGTCACCCCTACCGCAGGAACCCAGGTGAATTCGGCCTATCGGATAGCCCGCTACAACCTGCTAAGTAGCTCTTGGGTAGCCATCGGACCGCTGTACTACTGTGGCACGGCCGGGCAGTCCTACCGGATTATTTTCTCTTGGATAAATGATAATTCTGTCGGTACGCAGCCGCCAGCAGCTGTAGACCGAGTACACATCGTGGCCACTGCCACGCCACCTCCTCCACCTTCTATACCGGGTGCAATCATCAATGTACCTGCACTGCCGTATACCCACGGTGCAGGCAATACCTGCGGTCAAGGCAATGACCTCACCGCCAGCAATATGCCTGTATGCGGCAGCTCCTTCTACTATGGAGGGGAGGATATGCTGTGGAGGTTTACTCCCTCGGTAAGTGGTACAGTTCAAATTCAGCTTACCTCTTCTACCACTTGGACGGGGCTCATGCTATATGAGGAGGGATGCGGCAGACTCAATTGCGTAACCTACGCTCAGAGCTCCAGCGGCGATAAAACCCTCTGCGCTGACGTAGTCGCAGGGCGGACCTACTATCTGCACCTGGACTATTGGCCTACTCCAACCTGTGGGCCGTTCCAAAACTTAACTATTCAGATATTGCCGCATTCTGCACCGACTTGCAGTGCACCTTTATTTACAAGCTTCCCTGTGGCGACTACGGGTACTACGGTAGGGGCTCCCCTCCTCGGAGTAACTCCTTCTTGTGGTGGTGGTGCTTGCTCGTTTATTGGTCGGTGGTATCAATTTGTGGCCACCTCTCCCAATATGACTGTGCATGTGGCCCCAGGCACCCTCTCAGATCCCGCCGTAGCGGTGTATAGCGCCCCCTCTTGTAATGGGCCTTTTACCCAGATAGCTTGTAACGATGATGCTCCGAGCGGCTGTGAGTCTTCCCCCAAGTATGCTCGGCTGGCGCTTACAGGGCTTACGGTAGGGCAGACTTATTATGTGGCGGTTTTTGCAGGCTCAGAGGGAGGTTCGGGAGATTATGTCTTAGGGATATGGGAGACTGCGGGTCAGCCTCCCTCGCAGTATGGGCAGGACTGTGCAGCCATCCCTGGCAACCCTGCCTCTGGCCCCTTGCCGGTATGCAGCCCGAATTTTAGCGTAGGAGCCCCAGGATTTTTGGGTTCAGGCTTTGCCTGCGACTTACCCTATCCTGCTGGCGGATGTCCTGCCTCGTGCCTTAGCGCCGGTGAGCGCAACATCGTCTGGCTCCGCCTCCCTATTCAAAGTGACGGAGATCTCTCCTTCGCTATCCAGCCCAGTACAAATGTAGACTATGACTGGATCCTCTATCGTATAGATAATGTAGCTAACCCTTGCCAGGCTATCCGCAATGGAACTCTCAATCCTGTGCGCTGCAGCTACGATGCTCCTACCTCCTGTGATGGTACTTACAATACAGGCGTAGCTTGTGGGTCGCCTGGCTGCGCCTCGGGTACGTGCGAGGGCGCAGGGGGACAGGGCTGGCTCAGCTGCGTCTCTGTAAGTGCAGGCGAGGTGTATCTCTTGGGGATCGCTAACTATACTACCACTTTTCCTGGCTTCACCCTCGATTTTGGCAGCTCTCCCATAGACTACACGGTGACAGGGCCTCGGGTCTGG
>CALKJV010000113.1 GCA_937995505.1 uncultured Bacteroidia bacterium
CTTTTGGGAGTCAAGGTGGCCTTGGGTGTTTTAGTCGGGCTCTGGGCCTTTACGAGAGAAGAGCTGTACGAGTCTGAAGCCGAATTCTTTCCCCCAGACCTCTCTGCGGCTTCTCCGCTTTTGCGTGATGCTGCCCTGGTGCCAGGCTCTGCGAGCGATTTAGAGCGGGTGTACAGTTATCTCTCCTCCCGCCAGGTCCAGCTCAAGCTCATAGATACTTTTCGGTTGTATGAGCATTATGCTATTCCCGCTACAGCTTCCCCTCGGAAACGCGCCCGTTATGTGCAAAAGCGCCTTGAGCAGAACCTTACCCTTCGCTTTACCCGTAACTCTACTATTTTGATACAGGTCCAAGACACGGATCCTGTGTATGCCTATCGGATAGCAGATTTTCTTCTGCGCGAAGCGGAGACTTTTTGCAAAGGGGTTATTCGGGTAGAGGAGTCGCTGGCAGAGCTAGAGCGCCAGCTGCAGTCCCTGGTAGCCGAGATGCACACTTTGGAAGAAAATTTAGCCACTCTCCGCACACGCCATAGAATCCTCACGGCGGGTGAGCAGCGCACAGGCATCGTCCAGCTTGGAAGCCCAGAAGCCTTGGCTTTTTACGATAAAGTGCTCAGCCAAGAAACTCGCCTCGTGCGCCTCCAAGAGGCTTATGCTGACCTTTTGGAGGAGAAGTACCGCCGAGAAAACTTCTTGCGTACCTACCCACAGTCTATTTTTGTAGTGCAGCCGCCTTTTCTGCCGCCGTTTCCTGTCAACTTCCATCCGTGGCTGGTCTTGCTTGTAGGTACCTTGGGAGGATTTTTGGCGACTCTGCTGTTTCTTATGTATGCCCATCATGTGGGGCTTATATCGCCCAAGCCGCTTCCGCAGGCTCAAGAGGCAGAGGCTTCGCTACCCTCTCTCATCAGGTGAAGGAGAGCTTGCACTGCCAGCTCATATCCATACCAGCCTAAGCCTGAAATAACCCCTTTGCAGGCCGCCGCAGTGATGAGCCGCCGACGAAAGGCTTCTCGCCGATAGATTGGGCTTACATGTACTTCAATGCAGGGCTTCCCACAGCCTAAAAGGGCATCGTATAGCGCATAGCTTGAGTGGGCCAGCGCCCCAGGATTCAAAATAAGCCCATCATAAGCCTCCGTTTGCCAGACCCACTCAATCAGCTGCCCTTCGTAGGCAGACTCAAAATAGCTAAGCTCTGCCACCCCTTGATAGCGGGTTTGGAGGGCAGGCCAAAACCCTTCCCAGCTCTCAGTCCCATACCATTTCGACTCGCGCCCCCGACCAATGAAGCGTATATTCGGGCCATGCAGGATCCAGATGCGCCGCATCTAACCAAAAATACCATAACCGCCTGGCTTACTTGGCTCCAAGTAGAACGCGGCCTCTCTACGGCCACCCTGCGCGCTTACCGCCGTGATGTGGAACCTTTTGTGGGGAGGCCTCTAACCTTTGAGGGGCTGCAAGCCGAACTCGCTGCCCTAAGCCAAGCCCGCGAGTGGCAAGCCATCACCGTAGCCCGAAAGCTCTCGGCTTTGCGCAGCTTGCTAGCCTTTTTGCATCGGCAGGGGCTCCTCGCTGAAGATTGGAGCCAGTTATGGGAGTCTCCTCGCTTCTGGCGAAAGGTACCCACTTACCTCACCCCCGAAGAAGCCCAGTGCCTCTTAGACAGCTACCCAGAGGGGAGGCACAGCGCTCGCAATCGCCTCCTCCTGGAGCTTCTATATAGCTGCGGCTTACGGGTAAGTGAGGCCTGTGCCCTTCGCTTAGACGATATTCTGCGCACCGAACGCATGCTCCGTATCTGGGGCAAAGGACAGAAATTGCGTTGGGTACCTTATGGCCGCAGCGTGGAGGAAGTCCTCACAACCTATGAGCCCCTACGCCTCCGCCGATACAAGCCCAAAAAAGGCACCGAAACTATCCTCCTCTTCAGCCAAAAGGGGGGCCCGCTTACCCGTATCCAGGCCTATACGATCGTAACGCAGGCCGCTCGGTACGCGGGCATTGAACGCCCTATTAGCCCGCATGCGCTCAGGCACAGTTACGCTACTCACCTCCTTCTAGCAGGAATGGACCTTGCCTACTTACAGCAGCTTTTAGGACATGCCTCCCTTACGACGACCCAGCACTATCTGCACTACTCGGCCGGCCAGCTGGGGCAGGTAGTAGCCCAGTACCACCCCCGCGCAAAAGAAGCCCCAAAATAAGCGCATAAATTACCCCAAAAAGCCCCAGAACCTTCACTTTGCTGACTATGAGCCAGCCGAGATCCTGCGATTTCTTTCGGTATAGCGTGAAGAGCTCAGTTTGAGTTTTTATTACTTCTTCAATGCGTTCGGGAGGAACCTGCTGCTTTTTGAGGTAGGTGCGCAAGGCGGCAGCTCGGCGGGTCGGATAAGCTTCGTAGGCTTCTTGCAGAGCTGGCTCTAAAAGCTTTTCTCCGACGGCTTTGAGAGGGGCACTACCGAGACTCACTCCTAATACCCATAAAATGATCCGCAAAGGGTCTAAATACCCCCAGCGGCGCAGCGAGAGTAGCATTACCCCCAGCACAATTAGAAGCCAGACCCCGCCTACTAAGAGCATGAGCTGCCCAGCCATGACTTCGTAGGCGAGGCCGCTACGCCAAATACCGTAGTCTATCGCCAAAGCCCCAGCCACATGAATAAGCACAGCCCACAAGCCCGCTCTCAGCCAAACCTTAAGGGGTATCAGCGGCATCTCCATAGGCGCTCAGATACAGAAGGGCGTAGTTGAGAATATCAAACAAATTATCCCGGATAGCGGTGCGATGCGATACGGGGTCTTGATCTAGCTGGCGGAGGCGGGCCAGCTTCATGAGAATAAGCTCAATGAAGGTAAGGGGGCGCATGTGCTTCCAAGCATCCCCATAATCGGTGTTTTTTTGCGCTAAGAGGGTTTCGGCTTGGTGGAAAGTATTTTGGAGGGCTTCGGGTAGGGGAGTGGTAGAGGGAGCTTGCTCTAAAAGGGCCAAGGCCGCATAATTTACTAAGGCTATCCAGTCATGGAGAGGGGGTTCGCCTGTAGCTGCCTTTCCGCCAGACTGGAGCAGCGTATGGATGCGCTGGGCTTTGATGGTGAGTAGATCTACAAAGGAGGGCAGCGAAAGAATTCCCCAGCTCTGGCCGTATTGAGCGTGCTTTTGTCGGAAGGTCTCTAAGGCTTGGTTCTGCCAGTACTTATAGCGCTCGGGGACCACGGCTCAAAGGTACGCTCTCGCCCGAGTATCAGGGGGCTTGAGGGTTTGTCTACTTTTGTAGCATGATTGAGCGGCTGCGAGAAGGCCCCTATGCCATCCTCCGCTGGGCTATGCCCAAGGTGAATGTCCTCAATGCCGAGAGTGTCGCTGCGTTTCGGGAAGCGATAGAGTCGGTGCTTCAGGACCCTACGATAGAGGGGATTGTCATTACCTCTCGCAATCGGGAGTTTTTGGCAGGGGCTGATCTGGAGACTGTTCAGGCGCTGGTAGAAGCCGGCGACCCGCAAACCATCTATGCTTCTAGCTGGGCGGTGCAGGAGACTTTTTTGCGGTTAGAGCGGGGGGGCAAGCCTGTCGTAGCCGCGCTAAACGGCTCTGCCTTGGGCGGCGGATACGAGCTTGCGCTCGCGTGTCATCATCGCATCGCAGTGGCTGACCCGGCTATTGAGCTGGGCTTGCCAGAGACTACCCTGGGCCTTATGCCTGGGGGGGGAGGCACCCAGCGTCTGCCGCGTAAGATCGGCCTTACCGCTGCGCTGGAGCTTATTTTAGAGGGGAGGCGCCTGCGCCCGCAAGAAGCCCTACAAAAAGGCCTCATTGAAGCCACCGTTGAAACCCCCGAAGCACTCATAGAAGCCGCTCTGCGGTGGCTTTCTCAGAAACCTCTTGCTACCAATCCTTGGATCAAGGACTCTGCTGGACCCGAAGCCCTATTCAAGAACCTTGCGCATTCGCCGGTCTTTTCTGCGGCTATTGCGCGCCTACGAGAAAAGACTTATGGCCATTATCCTGGCTTAGAATACTGCCTGCGGGCTATCTATGAGGGCCTGCATGTACCCTTTGAAGAGGGATTGCGCATAGAGAGCCGCTATTTCGCGAAGACCTTGGCCACCCGTACGGCGCGGGCTATGGTGAAAACGCTCTTCCTGGAGCGGCAGCGCC
>CALKJV010000114.1 GCA_937995505.1 uncultured Bacteroidia bacterium
CAATCACATACTGGGTCTCATAGACTCGCCCCCCCCGAATCTGTATGCCATCTAAGGTCTGTGCTACGCCAGGTAGGAGGGTCGCCATAGTTTGTACATCTACGGCGGTAGTTTGGGTGATTTCGTCGCCGGTAACTTTCAGGTCAGATTTGCCGGACTCCAGGTTGACGGCGGGGCGCTCTCCGATGATTTCCACGGTTTGGAGCGAAGTGCCGGTGGGGGTAAGGCTGAGAGTTAGCGTCAAGACTTGGTCGGGCTTGAGGGTTAGGTTGGTGAGGAGCAGCTCGTTGTAGCCGACGTAGGTGACTCGGAGGGTGTAGGTACCCGGGCTTAGGTCAGAGAGCACGAAACGCCCTTCTTCATCTGAGTAGGTTCCTTTGTAGGTACCTACGAGGGCGACGGCAGCGCCGATGAGGGGTTCTTTGGTGGTTTTATCAACGACTACGCCTTTGATTTGTGCCTTTTGGGCCCATAGGAGGCTAAGAAGGGCCAGGATATAGGTTTTTTTCATGGAGTCAAGGCAGTTTGTAGGGCTGTAAAGAAGGCCACTCGGTTTCCGCCCAGCTGGTGTAGGGGTAGAATGAAGAAGACTTGGGTGAAGCGATTGGCTGTGGCGGTAGGGAAGGCGAGGGCAGCCGCTTGGGAGACCCCTGCGGGCCAGGGCTGACCATTCCCTTGGAGAAGGCCAGGGAGGGTGTATAAGACCTGCGCTGTGCTTTTAGCGTAGGGGGGATTGATGCTGTTCAGGAAAAAAGCTTGAGCGTTATTCAGGTCGGGAAAGCCCGAGATACTGGCCTCTACGGTGCCGTTGGGTGGAAGGAGGCCATTTTGGGGGCTACTGGGAAGGCTATCGGCCGGGCTCCAGCGAAATATAGGCGAGTTAGGTTCTACGCTACTGGGGAGGGGGAAGTTTATAAAGAGACGGCCTCCCCCTTGCAAGTAGCGTTCTATGAGGGTTTCGGCAGCCTCCAGCTCGCTGATAGCAGTGGGGTCACCCAGCCAGTAGACCCGAGGATACAAACGCCAAATGTGCAGCCAGGTAGGAATGCGGAGGGGGGGGCGTTGGGCAGCTGAGCGCAAGTCCCATAAATCAAATCCCCCCCAGGCTGCTTGCCAATCCGCAGCTAAGGTCGCTTGGGCATCGGTGTTATTCCAATTGTCTAAAATAAGCCAGCTGCTGGTTTTTCGCCGCACATAGATAGGGCGTGTGCTGTCCGGCTCAGAAAATAGCCCGCCTTGGTCTTTGGCTCGCACATAGATACGGTTGGTGTCTTCTAGCTGGAGGGGGGTAGGAAGGGTCAAGAGCGGCGTTAGGGAAGTTCCGCTATAGAGTAGTGTGGGGGAGTTTGTAGTTGGGTCCTGAGGTACGAAGGTTAGCAGGGTATGCCGCGGGCTAAGGGCTATCCAAGGGCCGCCGCCAATCCGTACATAAATACTATCTAAGGTCTCCGATCCGTCGGGGTCTTCTAAGCGCAAGGCTAAGGTGATAGCGGGGAGGGTCGTATCGGGTGGGATGCTGTTAGGGTCAATCTGGCAGGTGGGTGGGGAATTGCGGAGAGGTACTCGCAGCCGGGCGGGTGGCTCTGTCCGGGCGCCTAAGTTATCTACTGCGCGCAGCTCAAACGCTACATCCTTGTACGAAACCCCAGGCTCAAAGGGTACGACAAAAGTGCTCTCCTGGGCTGTGGTGAAGCTCCAAGGTCCGCCATTTAGGCGCAGCTCGTAGCCGACCACATAGCCATCGGGGTCTTCGCCGGACCAGCGCAAAGCAAAGCGAGAAGGGAGCCGATCGGGCCCGTCTAGCCCGATGCTATCTACAAAAAACCGCACAGTAGGCGGCTGATTGGGCTTCGGCTGGTCTTTTTTTCGGCAAGCGGTGGACCAGAGTACCAGCCCAAACCCTACCCAGTATATCCATCGCATGCCCCCCAAAAATACTCTTGCCGCGCAAAGCCACGGTAAAGCCCCCCGAGGGAACCTTTTTTTCGGAAAAAGCGTTATCTTTGAGACTATGGAAATTCGCACCCGTGGGCGCAAACCCAAGAAGATGCCAGAAATGACGCCCGAGGAGAAGGCACGGTATGACCGCCTTTTTGAAGAGGAGGTCATGCCGCATGCCTCCTCGGTCTATCACTTAGCGGTACGGCTCGCCGGCGATCGTGACGTCGCTCGCGACCTTACCCAAGAAACCCTCTTCCGTGCTTATCGCTTCCTCTACCGCTATAAACCTGCTACCAACGCCAAAGCTTGGGTCTTACGCATCCTCCGCAATACCTTCATCAATCACTACCGAAAAGCCGTGAAACAGCCCTACTCCTTAGAGGCCCACAATCAAACTAGTATCTATGATGCAGAAGACGTGTATGCGTACCACAATTATCGAGACCCCGTGGAAGGGCAGTTTGGCGATGAGGTTACCAAAGCCCTCATGCAGCTCCCCGAAGACTTTCGGGTGCTCATTCTCCTTGCGGATGTAGAAAGACATACCTATAAAGAGATAAGCTCGATTCTTCGGTTGCCAGTGGGCACGATTCGCTCGCGCCTGCATAGAGCTCGCAAAATCTTACGAGAACTTTTAGCGGAGTATGCGTTACAATGTGGGTATGACACGCCGGAAGACTAATAAGGGGGTGGGTGTCTATCGGCCGGATTCACCTTATTCGCAGCAGGAGTGCGAGGAAATGATCCAGAAGTTGGAGCTTTTCTTGGACGGCCAGCTAAAAGGCAAAGACAAAAAAGAAGTGGAGCGCCTTATCCAGCAGTGCCAGTATTGCGCGGAGCAGTATAGCTTTGAAAAGCGCATACGCAACTTGCTGACGCGCAGCTGGAAGCAGCTCAGTAGCGACACCCAAGATATTATTGCAAGTGTGCGCCGCCGTATCTGGGGGGATTCCGCTGGATAAGTATCACACCTTCCAGCTTCCGGTATCGGCTGCAGCTTTCCTTTTACCTACCAGTGAAGAGGCTGTACCCGAGCAAGCCGCCCAAGCCCGCTATATACTCGGAGAAGGCAGTAACATACTGCCTCTGGACAACCTTGCTACCGTACTTTCTACCCGTTATCTGCGTGGTTATTGGGTTGAAGAGGAAACTTCCGATTCGGTTACGGTCACAGTAGCTGCTGGCGAAAACTGGGATGCCTGGGTACGCTTCGCTGTCGCACGTGGGTGGCACGGCTTAGAAAATCTGGCAGCAATCCCTGGCTCGGTCGGCGCTGCCGTCGTTCAGAACATCGGCGCCTACGGCGTAGAGATAGCGCCTTTCGTAGTGGAGGTGTACGGCTGGAACCGCCGCATTGAAGCCTGGCAGCAGCTTCCTGCCCGTGTCTGCGAATTTGGGTATCGCTATAGCCGCTTCCAAAAGCCTCACTGGCGCGACCAGTTTGTTATCACACGGGTTACGCTGCGGCTGCCTCGGCGCTTTGAACCTGTACTTACCTATTCAGATGTTTTACGGCGCGTAGATCCTAAGCGCACGCATGACCCTTGGTACATGTATCAGACTGTACGGGCTATCCGAGCCGAGAAGCTACCTGCTCGAGGTAGCGCTGGTAGCTTCTTTAAGAATCCTGTCCTTTCGCTGGAAGCACTTCGGCAGCTGCAAGAAAAGGCGCCAGATGTGCCCTTCCATCCCCAGCCCGACGGCAAATACAAAGTCCCGGCCGCCTGGCTTATAGACCGAGCGGGCCTCAAAGGGTATCAGATTGGCGGTGCGCAGGTACATCCCCGCCAGCCTCTCGTGCTTGTCAATACAGGTTCAGCTACGCCCGCTGACCT
>CALKJV010000115.1 GCA_937995505.1 uncultured Bacteroidia bacterium
GATATCACCATCCGCCGCAACTCTGTCTATAACTTACGCAGCCTTTCCCCAGAAGGCTATGGGGCCATCGGCATGTATATTATACGCGATCCGCGGTTTGGGCCGAGCCCTATCTTGATTGAGAATAACTTCATCGGAGAGCTTACCGGCGGAACCGATGAGAGCTTGCCCGGTAGTAACGCCTACGCTGTCGCGGGAATCGTGTTAGAGAGCAGCTTTCGTCCAGACCCGGCCGCTACAATCACGCTTCGGCACAATACTATCCACCTCCACGGCAGCGCGCAGACGAGTGCTTCATGGGCTCGGGATGGCTTTAGCGCAGGGATCATCTTCGGCCGCAATGTGCGTGGCGGCGTAGAACTTTCCAGCAACCTGATCCAAAATACGCTCCAGCTTTCCAGCCAAGTTTCTCCCGATGCAAAGCAAACTTGCGCCCTTCTTTTTTGGGAGGAGTGGGATAGCCTGAGCTGGAGCAGCTTTACCTTTCGGAATAACTGGTATTACGCCAGAGGGGCAGCACCAGAGCGTACTTATTTCGCTCGCATAGGTACAGGGACTGGCCAGCGGCGTATCGGTAGCCTGATGGAGTGGCGGCAGCTGACTGGCTTGGATCTGACTTCTTTTGTTGGGGAGGCGTCGACACCCTTTCTCCAATCAGATAGACCGCACTTAGATGCCTCAGCTCCGTGGGAGGGTATCAGTGCTGGCACAGCACCGCCCCTCTCGTCAGTGGATTACGACGATGAGCCGCGACCGCAGGGGGGAGCCAATGACCCAGGTACAGCACCGGATATCGGGGCCGATGAACTGGCAGGTACGCTGCGACCTTGCCCTGCCGCTCCTGCGGTCCAGCCGCTTATAGTTTCGCTTACCGCAGGCCTGGTCGGTGAACCCTGCACCTTTACCGTAGCGAATCCCGCCGCCTTAGCTGGCGAGCTGGCCCTTCTGTGGTGGGCAGATGGCGACACGGCTTGGCATTCCGTGACAGTCCGTCCTAGTGAGCTGCCTATTGCCTTACCGCTACCCCCTACTGCCACCTATCCTGGTACGGTAACCTATCGCCTCGCTGCGCATCCTCGTCCTGGCTGCCCTGGCACGCCCGATACTTCTGCGCCGCTGGTGCTTACCGTAAGCGATCGCCCAGGCAATCGCCCCGCTAATGCTATTCCCCTAACCCTCAGCTCCATAGCCCCCGGCCTATGGGAAGTTACTCATACGGACTCGCTTATCGGATTAGGCACCACCGATGTTCTCTCGCCTGCAACGGGAGCCTACAGGGCTAGCGCAAGCCCTGACCTGTTTTTTACCTTTACGCTGCCTGCCTGCTTAGACTCGGTTTCGGTAGACTTATGCGGGCCGGCGACAGACTTTGATACGCGTCTGCATGTACTGGATGCAGATACGATTACCGACCGAGACCAAGGCTATCGGGCAGACTGTACGCCGGCGGGGGTACCTGCAGCCTATACTTCTCGGGTAGTGGCGATTGGGGAGGCCACCTTCGGCAGCTCACCGAGTGAAGACTATACCCAGCCTGCGCGGTTTTTCCGTCCCCTTGCTGCGGGTTCGGTTTTCCTCATAGCTGTAGAGGGTGAAAGGCCCTTAGAGGTAGGGCACTTCACGCTTACGGTGCGGGGCTATCAACTGCCCCTGCCTAAGCCTGACTTAGGCCCTGATAGGAGCGTGTGTCAGTCCCCTACTGGCTTTCGCCTGAGCGCCCCTGTGCGCGGGGCTACCTCGTATGCCTGGTATCTCAATGGGGCCCTCCTACCCGACGCAACCGACTCCGTGGCAGTGCTTTCCCTCCCCTTAGGACAGGATACAATCGTAATAGAAGCCCGACGCGCTCCCCCTCAGCCTTGCGCTGCTTTACAGATAACCCGAGATACCCTTGTGCTCACCGTGCTGCCTGCCTTAGAGGCTGCTATTGTGTATGAAAACACCCCTACCACAAATGGCGATACGCTTACACTGCCTTTTGGTACCTACACGCTTGAAGCGCGTGCGCAGGCGACGGGCACGACTTTTAGCTGGCGCATCTGGGATAGCCGAGGGGTGCTGATAGACTTTTTCGCAGGTGCCTCCTACGAGCGGGAGTGGGGCGCTCGGGGCCTCTACCTGGTAGAGCTGCACAGCCAAAGCCCTGACTGTGAAGAGACAGATACGCTGTATTTGCGCATCACCGAGCCTGTGGGTGCCTTAGAGGGGGGGGAGTGGGGTGTGCGCATTTGGCCGAACCCTACCTCGGGTCTGCTCTTTGTGGAGCGCCCTGTAGGGAGTCCTTGGCAAGCTTACCTCTATAACCTCCAAGGCCAGCTCGTACGCACCTGGGAGCTTTTAGAGCCGCTCAGTATCTGTGACCTTTCTGGCCTCCCGGCGGGGTTGTATCGCCTGCAGGGGTTCGGTCCGCAGGGGCTTCTCAGCTGGCCCCTCCTCCTTCAGCCCTAAGCTAAAAATCCCAACCTAAGGTTGGAATTTTTCCCAGAGCCCCCTGCGCCCCAGCGATTTTCGCAAGGCGCAAGCTCGTAGCAGACCTTAGACGGCTATATCCGCCCATTTGCATCTGTTCCAAACCCCGTATATTTGTCTCGCTATGTGTACTTATCACACACTCAAGACAGTCGCAGCCCTCGGGCTGCTCGTAGGTTTGCAGGCGCTATGGGCGCAGCCGCTATCAGGCGCCTACGCGATCGATGGTAGCTCAAATTTCGCCGCTGGGCAGTTCGCTACCATCCAGGAGGCGTTTGACTCGCTCAATCAGCGAGGCGCTGCCGGATTAGTCACGCTGAATGTCGGCGACAACTGGAATCCTGTCAGCGAGCCTAATACCATCACACTGGCAGGCTACAACTGTTCCGGCTGCCGAGTGACTTTGGACTTCAGCCCGCTCACGACCCCCAAGGTTCTCGCTAAGGCTCCCGTTACTGCAGGTGGTAGTCGTTTCGTCTTCCGTTTCGGAGGGCATACCCAGAGCTCGCTGGCTACAGTCAATAACCCAGGCCAGCTCACAAACTTCACCCTCCGAGGGAGCGACTCGCTTATAGTGCGGAGTACAGCCACAGGGGCTACGAGTACGGCAGTAGTGGGGATCGTTTCTACTACTAGCGCTGCATTGGCAGTGGATGGGTTTACCATTCGGGACCTTCGGATAGAGGGCAGGGGACGCAGTAATACCTTTGCAGGGATTTATGTAGGTCCGGATGCAAGTCTGACTACTGGGGCTCCTACGGGTACAGTGCATGGGCTCCGGATTATCCGTAATACGATTGACTCCGTGAGCCGTCCCATCCATGTGCGTGGCGTGCGGGCTAACTTTGGCACTATCAATAAGCCCATCGTGATTGATAGCAATCTAATCGGCTCTGCCTCACCGACTACCTCTTGGGCCGCTGCAAGCAACATA